>DATMAF010000393.1:0-2455 GCA_035560315.1 Terriglobia bacterium
GCCGTTTGGCGGGGGCGGGACGGGTTGCGTCGCCGTTCGACCGCTGGACCCGACGGGCAGCCGATCCTCCAGCGCATCACGGTTGCATGCTCACCGCCGCCGGCGCGGGCGACTCCGGGTGCCCCACGGAAGCCGGTCCGAGCGTGAAATAAAAGCAGGCGCCCCGGTCCAGCTCCGCCTCGGCCCAAACCCGGCCGCCGTGCTTGTGGATGATGCGCTGCACGGTGGCCAGCCCCACTCCGGTGCCCTCAAAATCCTCCGGGCGATGGAGCCGCTGGAAGACCCCAAATAACTTATCGGCGTACTTCATGCTGAAGCCGACGCCATTGTCCCGGACAAAGAAAACGGTTTCGCCCTCCTGCTGCCGGCAGCCGATTTCAATGACCGCCCGCGGCCGCGGGCGGGTGTATTTGACCGCGTTGGAGAGCAGATTAGCAAACACCTGCTTCATCAGATGGGGGTCGCAGTCGGCAAAGGGAAGCTGCCCGATCCGCCATTCCACTTCCCGCCGCACGCCGCGCTGCTCGGCCAGTTCCCGCAGCTCCCCCCGCACTTCCTCCACCAGCGAGTTCAATCCCGTCACCTGGCGCCGCAACTCCTGGCGCCCCACGCGCGAGAGGCTGAGCAGGTCGTCCACCAGTTCGCCCATGTGCCGCGCGCCTTCCCGCACCCGTCGCAAGTAGCGCTGGGCCGTCGCATCCAGCTGGGCGCCGTATTCCTCCTCCAGAATCCGGGAAAAGCCGTCCATGTGCCGCAGGGGAGCGCGCAGGTCGTGGGAGACGGAATACGTGAAGGCCTCCAGTTCCTTGTTGGTCGCATCGAGCTCCGCAACGCGCTGCTTCAACATGTCGTTCAACTCGTGAACCTCCGCCGCACGCTGCTTCTGCTCGGTGACGTCCCGCGCGGCGCCATAAATCAGTTGCTCCCCCGGAATGGAATGGGCCTTCCAGGAAAGCCAGCGGTACGTTCCGTCCTTCGCCCGGTAGCGATTCTCGAAGGCATAGGTGGTTTGGCCGGCGGCCAGATCCCTCGCTTCGGCCAGCGTTCGGGCGCGATCGTCCGGGTGCAGGAACTCGACGTAGGGTTTGGCCATCAGCTCTTCCAGGGTGTAGCCCAGGAGCTTCTCCCAGGCGGGGTTCAGGCGCTTGAAATAACCGTCAAATCCGGCGACACAGAGCAGATCTTGCGAAAGCGTGAAGAGCCGGTGCACTTCTTCCTGAGAGCGCCGCCAGGCCTGCTCGCGGCGGTGAATGGAGATGCCGGACCACAGGATCAACCCGGTGAACAGGAGCACGTAGGTGGTGGCAATCATCGCCGCCCCGAATTCCACATCGTAGTAGCCCAGCCGCTCGCCCTGCATACGGAGCCACGTCAGCAAGGGAGGAATCAGGATGGCGGCCGGAACCAGCCGCCGCACAATCACGCTCCCGGCGGTGTCGCTGGCCAGGATCGCCGCCAGTCCCGCGCGGGGACGAGCCGCCAGCACGCCCATCCCCAGGAAGGCAGCGCTGAAAGCCGCAGGGAGAGCCATGGACGAAACGGCGCCGATCTTGTAGAGCGCCGAGATTCCGTAGAGGTAGCCGAGCAGAGCCAGAAAGCTCAGCAGCAGGGCCACCAGTGCCGCCGCCTCCGCAAGCCAAGTCCCATTCCGCACTCCGGAGCCCAGGAAAAACAACGCAGCGCTCAGCAGCAGGGTGACGATCGCCGTCATGGGCGTCATTCGGCCCGGAAACGATTCCGGAGCGGTCAGCGGGTCGCTGAAAAGCAATTCATCGATGCCCAACTGCCAGCCAAAGACGTATTCGGCCAGCGTCAGCAGGCACAGCAGGGCGGCCAGGACGGCCGCCGCCTGCCCGGCGCGGCGAAGCGTCGCCTTCTGCGCCTTGTTCTCTTGCAAGAGCCAGAGGGAAACGGCGCACAACAAGAGCGCGGTGGCGGTGTTGGCCTTCATGCTCTCCCGCCCCGGCAAGACGCTCTTGAAAACTTCGATATCGAACGCCCAGCCCGACAGGACAACCAGCGTTACTGCTGCTGTCAGCCACGCCGCCACGGCTGAAACTGTCTGCATGCGCGCAATCCAGGCGGGATCGAAACCGGAGGAAAACTCGCTGCGTCTCATCGCTTTCCCGTTGCGAGCGGGGCCGCACTCAAAAGAGGCGGATTCGCCATCCCGGGACGTTCTGCTGTGGCGGCCCCGCCCAGCGATTGCTGCCACCGCCAGTAGTCCGTCGCCACCAGGCGGAATTCCTCGAACAGATGCGGGTCCCACCACCCCTTGGCCACCTCCTCCTGCATGATCCAGAGAGTTTCTTCGAGCGAAAGCGCCTTTTTATAAGGCCGCTCCGTGGTCAAAGCGTCATAGACATCCGCCAGTTGCAGGATGCGGGCGGTAATCGGAATGGCCTCGCCGCGCAATCCATCGGGGTAGCCGCTGCCGTCGTACTTTTCGTGATGG
>DATMAF010000394.1:0-5377 GCA_035560315.1 Terriglobia bacterium
CCCCCCGCCGCAAACAGGAAGGCCAGAACTATAAGTAGGGTTTCGAGGTGCGCTTCGTCCTGCGTTCCGAGGCCGAGATGCAAAACGTGCGGCGCCTGTTGGCCGCCGTCCGGCTCCGCCCGGCAATCCCTTTCGCAAGCACCTCCGAATCATCCAGCCGGTTTATGGCCGCGCCGCCTGGGCGTGGTTCGCAACGCACCAGCCCCGCAAACGCGCCGCCCGCACAGTGATAGCCCCACTCGACGGCATCAACTCCAACACCGCCATCATCGCCCTCCAATAGCACCATCCGTTTTATTCCGGCACCGAGGACCACCCTCACGCTGTGCCGCACGTGTGCTTTGGTGTAAAATCACAACGAAAGAAAATGGTTTCTCCCGGGATGCGGTGGATGAAGGAACAGCGAATTTCCGATACGTTTTCCCTTTCGCAGAACGCCGTAATTTACCCTGGCGATTGCTTGGACCTGCTGAAGACCATCCCCAATGGGTCCATCCAACTGGTTGTCACCTCGCCTCCTTACAACCTCGGCAAGGAGTACGAAACAAAACTACGCATCGAGCTGTATGTGGAACAGCAAGCGAGAATCATCACCGAGTGCGCACGCATCCTGTCGCCGCGGGGCAGTATGTGCTGGCAGGTTGGCAACTACGTTGAGCGAGGGGCGATTATCCCTTTGGACACGGTGCTCTACCCTGTCTTTTCAGAACTGAAATTGAAGATGCGTAATCGCATTATCTGGCATTTTGAACACGGGCTGCATTGCAGCCGCCGCTTTTCGGGGCGATATGAAACGATCCTTTGGTTCACAAAGTCCGACGAATATACATTTAATCTCGACGCAGTACGTGTCCCCCAGAAGTATCCCGGCAAAAAATATTTTAAAGGCCCCAAGACGGGGCAGTACTCGTGTAACCCGCTGGGGAAAAATCCGGGCGACTTGTGGACGATCCCGAACGTGAAGAGTAATCATGTCGAAAAAACCGATCATCCGTGCCAGTTTCCCGTCGAGCTTATTGAAAGGCTCGTTCTTGCACTTACGAATCCAGGGGATTGGGTGTTCGATCCATTCCTTGGCACCGGCACCACGGTCATTGCGGCTATCCGGCATGGGCGGCGTGGCGCTGGCGCCGAGATGGTACCGAAGTACGTGCAGCTCGCACGAGACAGGGTTCGTCAGGAAATGCAAGGCGTGCTGCGCACCCGTCCGATGGATAGACCGATTTATGACCCTGTGGCGGCTGGTAACAGCCTAGCGAAAGCTCCCTGGGCAAAGAACTTCCTGCAAAAGACTCTCTTTGAAAGAAACCCGGAAATGGAGATCAAGCCGGGCCGATGAAAGTCGCGGAGAAATACTCTCATCTGAACGGGCTTGAATTTCTCCTGGTCCATAAGCCGAAATTGTGGAAAGAAATTGAGGATGTGATTGCGTCTGTGGATGCAGGCAAATGCCGGACGAAGGTTTCCAAAGAGAGGACGAAGAAAGGGAAGCTGCTGTATAGCCCGATAGCAATGAATGACTCCTTCAAGAGTTTGTTGCGGGAAAGGTCGTGGGAGGAAAGCCGGGTGAGTTACTGGGTGACTCGGAATGAAAAACTGATACGAAAGACGCTCACGATGTCTGCCGAAGAGCAAAAGCGAGAGATCGTAGCCGCTGGGGAAACGCCCATATTCAGCTACAACCAAACCGATTTTGTTAAAGACCGGGTCGCGATCGAGGTGCAGTTTGGCAAGTATGCATTTGTGGCCTATGACCTGTTCGTCAAGCATCTCGCTTTTTATGTGGGCGACCGGATCGACGTAGGCGTCGAAATCCTTCCGATGAAATCCCTTCAGAGCCAGATGAGTTCTGGAGTTCCTTATTATGAAGGCGAGTTCTACAATGTAGTACGCCAAGGCCGCGGTGTCCCAGCAGTCCCGCTGGTGCTAATCGGGATCGATTCCTAAAAATGCGAGGTGGCGGGTTCCCGATTCCCCACAAACTTGCCCGCGGGAGGCTCCGAACTACTCACGGCGCGAGGGCTTTCGGGTGAGGAGCCTGCGGGGGGGCGGCGTTTTTCCGCCGCTTGATCTCCGCCCGGAGCCATTCAAGGATCGGGTCGGGCTTGCGCTGTACGGGCGGCGCGGGATGTCCCTCCAGCACGTCCTGAAACCAGCCGCTGTGCTCGACGCGCTGCTTCCGCAGGCGGGGCAGGAAGTCATCGGCGGCGCCACCGGCGGACAGCAGGCCCTGCCAGACAAAGTCGGCGGCGCGGTCGGCGACCTCGGCGGCGGTGAGCTTGCCCTGGGGGTTGAACCAGCCGGCGGTGGCGGTGCACATGGTCAGGATGAAGTTGCGCGTCAGACTGGTGTCGCGCCGCGGGATGATGCCTTCGCGCTGGCAGCGGTTGAGCAGCTCCATGAAGATGGCATCGTAGCCGCGGCGCACGTTCAGGATGCTGCGGAGGTTCTCCGGGCTGAGCGACCGCAACTCGCTGTGGCTGACAAAGGCCTCCAGTTGCCGGCGGGTGTGGAACAGGACATGCCAGCGGATGGCGGCGTCCAGCTGCGCCGGCGCACCCTGCACGCTGGCCTCGATGCGGAGCAGGCCCTGGGTCAGCTCCATGGCGGTCGTGTACATGATGTCGAAGAGAATGTCCTGCTTGCTGGGGTAGTGGTGGTAGAGGCTGGCCGCTTTGATCTGGAGGTGCGCGGCGATCTGCCGCATGGTCATGCCGGCGTAGCCATGCTGGTAGAGAAGCTGGCAGCCCACGCTGCGGATCTGCTCCAGGCGCGGGGCGCCTTCCGGGATGATGACGCGCGAGCGGCGGTGCAGGGCAGCCGGCAGCAGGGTGCCGGCCCGCGCCGCGCTCGGCAGGGCGGGGGCTCGCGACTCGGGATTCGGCATTCGGGATGGGCGAGCCGTGCTGCGCATCTTGGTGGTTTTTCCCGCGCGGCGAATCCCGAGTCGCGGAACGCGAACTACAGGAAGCGGCGGCCCTTGAGCGGGTCGGGCTCCTTCAGCCCGAACTGCCGGATGAGCGCGCCGACTTCGGCCATGTACTGCGTGCGGGCTTCCTCGTTGGTGCGCTTCTTGATGCCCCAGCGGACGTAGTCCTCGCTGCGCTTGGAGCCGGTGATGCCGAACATGTCCAGCGCGCGCGGATACATCCGGTCGAGCGACTTCTGCACCTCGGCCTTGCCCTCCGGCGTCTGGCACAGCTTGGTGAGGATCTGGATGCCGTGCGCGATGTGCTGCTTCTCCTCTTTCAGAATCTGCGGGATGATGCGCGCCACCGGCAGATAGCTGCACTCGGAGAAGTCCTCCAGATGGTAGCCGCCGACGCGGTCAATAAAGGTGCCGAAGCAGCCCATGTCCGCCCAGGTCTCCAGCGGCTCGCGGAAAATCTCCAAAATGCGATCCTTGGAGCGGTTGCGAATCTGATAGGACACGTCCACGTTGAGCTCCGCCAGAATCTTCACGAACTTGCGGTGATGGTCGATCTCCTCGGCCGCAGTCTTCGCCAGCATCATCTGATCCTCGGCCGTGGGTGCCGCCAGCACCCATTTCTCCACGTACAGATGCGGCCCGCCCAACTCGCTGTCCGCCTGGATGGTCATGACCTTGATGAACAGGTCTTTGTACTCCTGCGGCATCTTGTGGAAATCCTTCGCCTCAATCTTGTCAGTAAACTCCCGCTTCGCCATGCAACGCTCTCCTTCCCTTGCAATCCAGTGTTCCAATCCGTTATTTCGTGCGCCCCGCCGGCCCGGCCCCGTTGGGGGATACCCGCCGCCACCTTTCCTGAAAGCGCACCCCGGCGCTTTTCAGAAGATTGTGAATCGGGTCCCGCTCCGCCAGTTGCCGGCGCAACTCCGCCAGCCGGCGGGCGCTTTCCGTGGTCTTCACCTGCGCCTCCACGTGAACCGCCAAAATCGGCTTCCGCACTTTGGCGATCCCCCAGATACCGCTCGGATCGAACTCCGCCCAAATGGTGAACTCCCATCCTCGCAAATCAAAGTCCATCGTTTTGGCGACGAAGTTGCCGGTCACGTTGAGCGAGCCGGAGTATGCGGCGATCAACGCCTCCAGCGGCATGACGCCCTGGCGCGTCCCCCCCAGCAGCTTGGGCATGTCGAGCTTCAGCTTGCGGTCGCCGGCCACCACCGTTACGCGATGCGGCGTCTCCATCGTTGCGCTAATGCGCAAACCGGTTTGCGGTATCCGTTTGATTCGCACCATACGGAAATATTGCCTAACACGCGTTAGGTTGTCAAGCAAATTTTGTGGAACATTTGGAGACCGTCCGAGGCAAGGAGGGAAGGCGCCTCAGCGGATGCGCTCCCACGTCAGCCAGTAATCCGCCACCCCGGCGGGCAGCGGCGGCTCGGGACGCAGGATGAGCTGGTCGCCGGAGAACGTAAAGAATCGCTTCTGCTTCGCGCCGACGCGGTTCGGAATTTTATCCACCGCAACGTGGTGGATGACGTAGCCCCCTTCGGCGTTCACTTCATAGGGGCCGGCGTAGGCCATCAACCCGCCCATGGCGGAGCGCAATTCCGCTTCGGTGGGCACCGCCTCGTTTTTCCACCGGGGGCGGCTGGGATCCATCGTTACGACGCACATGTACCCGCTGTCGCTGTAAATGAGGTAGCCCACACCGCCCGGTCCGTAGAACGGGTTGTTTCGCACGCTGCCGTCGGCCAGCTTCTGCTGCGAGCCAACCAGGCGCCAGGCCCCGAGGAACTGTCTTGCGATCTCGCTCATGGCATTACTTGTTCACGTCGATTCCGTAGGCTTCGGCCAGCGCCTGCACCGGGTTGATGGTGTCGCGACCGGTGCCCTGTTTGATCTGCACCCCGGAGAGCGGGCAGTCGGTGACGCAGCAGGCCTCCCGATCCTCGTCCATGAATTTAAAGAGCGGCTCCCCGATCTTCATGGACTGTTCGAAGTACTCCTTCTTGGCGCTCCAGGAGCCGTCATGTCCGCTGCAACATTGCAGCCGCGCAACCCCGGCGTTGGGCAGCAGATTCAGCAGGTCCTCGCTCTTGTAGCCAATTTCCTGGGCCATCAGGTGGCACGGCTGGTGGTAGCGATATTTCCTCGCCGCGGCCTTGCCGCTCCGCACGAAATTGGTGTCCAGCTTGCCGGCCTCATGCAGCTTCATGAAGTACTCGGCCAGGTCATAGGTGTTTTCCGAGACGAGTTTGGCGTCCTCCCCTTCGACGTAGGCGGTGTAGTCGTGCTTCAGCATATAGCTGCAACTGGCGCTGGGGGCCACCACCTTGAAGCCTTGCTTTACCAGCGGCGCCAGCGCCTCCACGTTGGCCTTCATCTTGCGGCGGGCCTCGCC
Organism: Terriglobia bacterium; assembly: GCA_035560315.1. Taxonomy (GTDB): domain Bacteria; phylum Acidobacteriota; class Terriglobia; order 2-12-FULL-54-10; family 2-12-FULL-54-10; genus DATMAF01. The sequence goes on from DATMAF010000394.1 coordinate 5,334, forward strand.
GAGCAGCCCGGCGTCGATCAGCGGCAGACCACAACAGCGCTGCG
>DATMAF010000395.1:0-4677 GCA_035560315.1 Terriglobia bacterium
GCCATTGCTTCCGCGTTCCAGAGCCTGGGAATCGCGCTGAATGCCGGCACGCCGCTGGACCGGCTGCCGGTGCTGACGACCGCGCAGCTCAACCAAATCTCGGAGCCGGCGTCGCGGCTGACGCAAGGCACAAGCGTGTACTTTTTTGATCCCCGGTACCGCATCGCGCGGTCGCTGCAGTTCCGCGTCGCGCTGGAACGGCAGGTTGCCGGCGGCGTCGCGGCCTCGGTGGACTTTACGCACATTGCGACCACCCGCATGGATCGCATCCGCGACGTCAATCTCCCGCTGCCGGTGGCGGATGCCACGGGGCGGCCGGTGTTTACGCCCGCGAGCAGCATCGGCGTCAACTCCCTGCGGCCGAACCAGCGCTTTGGCGCCATCTATATCACGGAGTCCTCGGCGCGCTCGCACTATCGCAGCATGACGGCCGCGCTGAACGTGCGGCGGCAGCGCTATAGTTTCGACGCCAGCTACACCCTGGGATTCCTGAAGAGCCACGATGACCACGAAAACGGCGGCTTCACCACCCCCGTCTACGTGAACGCCTTCGACCTCGACAACGAGTTCGGCTGGTCGAGCATCGACCAGCGGCACCAGTTCCTGGCCAACAGCGTGCTCTTCCTGCCCGCCGGCTTCGAGATCACCTCGACCATGCGGTTCAACAGCGGCCGTCCCTTCAGCCCCCGCACCGGGACGGATTCCAACCGCGACGGCATCACCACCGACCGACCGCTGTTCCGGGGAGCGGTGGTGCAACGCAACACGTTTCGCAACCGGGGCTACGCGGATGTGAGCCTGCGGGCGCAGAAATCGTTCACCCTGCCGAACGAGAAGGGCCGGCTGTCCCTCTCGACGGAATTCTTCAACCTGTTTAACTTCGACAACGTGGAGATCGGCTCCGCGCAAATGACCTACGGAAACGATCTCTCCGTGCCTTCCGCCAACGCGTTGTTTGGAAAGGTGAAGGACGCCAACGGAAACTACATCTCTGGCAGCACCCTGCGCACGACGCCGTTCCAGATGCAACTGGGGGTGCGGTTTGAGTTCTAGCCGGCGGGCGGCGCTAAGGCGTTCCAACAAGGCCGGGGGACCGCCCTCCTCCGGCAGCCCCCAGCAACTCACCGGCTGGGGCAGACAAGGAAAAGGAGGAGGTCATGAAAGTCGCTTATATCTTTAACACGTCAGGACACACCGTGGATTACAAGCTCGGCAAGATGATCTTGCCGCAGCTGGAGAAAGGCACGCACGGGGTAGAGGTGGTCGGGATGTTCTTTTTCGATGACAATGCCTATATCCTGCGCAAGGGCGATCCCCTGGGAGAGCGGCTGGCCAAGGTCGCCAAGGAGAAGAACATCTGGCTGGGCGTCTGCGACATGTGCGCGTTGGACCGCGACTTGGCCGAAGGCGAGCCGGTCTGGTGCGAACCCAACCGGAAGGAAGGCCGCTCCAAACCGGCGCCGGAGAAAATCCGGTTGAAGAACGCCATCGAGGGGTTGCACGTCGGCTGCTTCCCGGACGTCTACAAGGCGCTCAGCGGCAATCCGCCGGACTTGGTGATCAGCCTGTAACGACGGAGGCATCTGCGTCCTGGAAAGAGCTTCCACGGCTGGATTGACCGCCCCGGGGGTATAATCGGGCCTGAGAGACAGCCCCGTGGCGGCTCTTCCAGGACGGGCAGCAACATCTGGCAAAGCAATCGGATGGAGGTGTACGGAAATGGGAAAGCACCCGATCGCGATCGTTTTCTTCGCAAGCTCGATGCTCATTTGGGGAGCCAGCATGACCTACGCGCAGCATGAGAATCACCAGAGCACGCCGGCGGAGGCATCCTCGACGCCAAACCTCAATGTGATGGAGCACATCTTCTGCCCCACCATGAAGACCGGGCAGCTTTGCTCGCATGGCACGGCGGCAACCCTGATGGTGAGTGCGGAGAAGAACGACGCCTGGGTGGCCATCGCCCGCAAGTATAACCGCGCCGTGAATGCCGCCACCGAGCAGTTGTTCGCCGACGCCGAATCCGTGCTGACGCCGGAGCAACTCTCGAAGCTGAAAGCCTGGTTCGCCGTGGGCCTGAATCCGCAGATCAACGAATTGCTGTACGCCAAGGGCATGGGCGTGAAGCAGCAGGCCAAGAAGGCGGATGCCGCCGTCCCGGCGGAGCAGAAATAGCTCCGGAACTGCCGAAGCAGGGGGCGTTTCCAGCAGGCTCGCTTTACGGCGCCGAGCGCCGGGAGGCTGGGCCGGGATTGCGCTGCTGGCAGCGGCAGCCGTCCCGGGGGCTTCCGGTTCGTGACGCGGCGTGGCCCCCACCAACCTGAAAGGCGAGATTCTGTGGGATGCCTGCTACCTCGATGGCCAGGGGGGCAGCCTGGAACGAGCAGCCGCCAACCGAATTGCTGGTGTGGGGCCGGCCCGCCCACGGTGCCAGTCATCCACCTGCCGGGCCAGGGAACGGCGCATTCGCCGGACCGCAGCGGGTGCTGGTCTGGGCGGGAGGCGAGGAGAAGTCATGGCCAGTGCGCCAAGATCACAGAAGGTCCTGTGGGCGGCCGCTTTTCTCACTCTGCTGGCAAGCAGCGCAGTTGGTGCGCAGCAGGAACAGGAAGGCATTTACTGGTACAACGACCTGAAGGAGGCCGTGAAAGCCGCCGAACAAAGCAACCTCCCCATGATGATTGATTTCTGGGCCGACTGGTGCGGCCCCTGCAAGATCATGGACGCGGAAGTCTATCCCGACCCGGCGGTGATCGCCGCCTTCAAAGGAAAGATGATCGGCGTGCGGATTCACTTTGACATGCAGCAGGAACTGGCGCGCAAGTATAACGTTCCGGGGCTGCCCTACCTGTCCTTCGCGAACTCGTACGGCACGGAGTTGATGCATCACCGCGGGCTGCTCGAAAAGGACGACCTGATCGCGGTGGTGAAGGCCTTCCCCGCCGATGTCAGCGAGATCAACCGGCTGGACCGCGCCCTTCGCCAAGACAAAAACCATTTCCCCTCGCTGCGCGATATGGGCCTGAAACTGCGCGAGTTCGGATTCTACGACGCCAGCAACCGCTTTCTCGACCGGGCCTTTAAGCACCGGGACTCGAAAAAGAATCTGGCGGAGCGGGAGACGATCCTCTACTCCATGGCGCAGAACTGGCTGCAACTACGGGATGGCAAATCCGCCGCCGCCCGCCTGGAGCAGTGCCTCCAGGAGTTTCCGCAGAGCCCGCGCAAGCCGGACTTCCTGTTGGGGCTGGGGCGGGCGTACGCTCTGGATAAGAAACCCAGCCGGGCCCGGAAATCCCTCGAGCGGCTGATCGCCGAATTCCCCGGCTCTCCCGCCGCCGCCCAGGCCCGCGACCTGCTCCGGTTCCCCTAGCGGCCGGTTCTGGAATTCGGCGGCTGGGCTACTGGAATTCGATGGCTTTGACGACGCCGGTGGTGCCCAGCCTGCCGTCCACTTTCTCCTCGAACTCGATCACCACGGCAAGGGGCTGCTGGCGGCCGCAGGAAAAGTCCAGCGTCGCGCTTTCCGCGCCCCGGATGCGCACATCGGCGGGGTCGAGAATCGCGAAGGAAACGCGGCGGCCGCTGTGCAGCACGGTCAGGCGGGCGGCATCCCCCAGGCAGTCGAACTGGAACAGCGTGCCTTCCATCCGCATCCGCGGCCGCGCCGCCGGCGCGGGCGGTTCCGCCGGGGGATTTGCGGACGCGGAGCGACGCTCCAGGCGCGGACGTTCCCCGGCAGGAGCCGGACGGGCCGGGGCCGGCTCGTCTGCCGGTCCGTCTCCGGAGATGCTGGCCGCAGCTTCCAGTTCCTCCGAACCGGGAGAGCGGGAGACATAGCGCAACAGTTCCTCGGCATCCTCAACTTCGCGCGGTGTCCGGGAAATCTCACGCAGCCGCTCCGCCGCCTTGCGCGCGTCTTCCGGCTGGCCCAGTTGGTGGTAAGAATGGGCCAGGATGCGGAACATGGACAGGGCCTCGTCGCGGTTCACCTGCCGCACGCCGTTCAAAGCGGCCACCGCCTGCGCATACAACCGCTGGTTGTATAGCGCCACGCCCAAAGCCAGCTTCGGCTCCTGGAAGTCCGGCTGCAACTCGAGGGCCTTGCGCAGCAGCGCGATTCGCTTCTCTTCCTGGCCGCGCTCGCGGCCCAGCAGCAGGGCGTAGTCGTAGTACATCCGGGCGCTGCCGGCGCCCAACTGGGCGGCCCGCTCAAAATGCGCCAGGGCCGCTTCCGGGTTGCGTTTCCGCTGCCACTCGAAATACCCCTGCGCCTCGGCAACCTCCCAACTCTGCGGATTCTCCTCAGCGAGTTTTGCCAGCATCAGTTCCTGGGTGTCGGCTTCCCGGTACAGGCGGGCCAGAACCAAACCTGCCTCGGCGGGAGAAGCCTGCCGCACTTCGGGGCTCTCGGATTCCTTTTGTAGCTTGGTGTCAAAGTAGACCACCTTGAACCATTCTCCGCGCAGGTAGCCTCCAAGTTCCGATTCCACCCGGGAGATGGGCTTTCCAAAAGCGCCCTGAAACGCTTCGGCGGCGGAGGCGCCAGCGAGCAAGAGTCGCGTGAAATCCCGGTAGCGCGGCCCGTAGCGATCCGAGAGCACCAGCATATGAGTCAGGGCCCAGCTCTGGGCGTAAAAGACGCGGGTCGGCTCGCCACCCGCCGTATAGGCCGGG
>DATMAF010000396.1:0-3402 GCA_035560315.1 Terriglobia bacterium
GGATCTCCTCCTCAATCGAAGGATCCAGCGTGATTAAGATCAGCTTGCCCTCCTCGGTCAGCAGCGGGTGCACCAGGGCGCGGCCCAGAGCCTGGCGGGCGGACTCGACCAGCGACACCAGGCTCTTGTTCACCGGCGCCGCTTCAATGAGCGCTTCCAGGATGGTCACCAGATCCCGCACCGAGACCTGCTCCCGCAGCAGTTGTTGCAGGACCTTGTGCACCTCGCCGAGCGTCAGAATCTTGGGAACCAGTTCCTCGACCAGCTTTGGATGCGACTCCGACAAGCCATCCAGCAGCCGCTTGGTCTCCGAGCGGGTCAGCAGTTCGCCCGCGTGGCGGCGGATCAGCTCCGCCAGGTGCGTGGCGATCACCGCGGTTTGATCCACCACCGCATAGCCGGCCGCCAGCGCCTGTTCGCGGCGTTCCGGGACAATCCACTTGGCGCCCACCCCGAAGGCCGGCTCGCTGGTGGGCACCCCTTCGATGGCCGGAACGTCGGACTCGGAGCTGATTGCCAGCAGGGAGTCGCCCTGCATCTCCCAGCGCGCAATCTCCACGCCGCGCAACTGGACGACATATTCCTTCGGTTTGAGGCGAAGGTTGTCCGTGATGTGAATGGGAGGAACCAGGAAGCCCAATTGCGACGCCAGATGCTTGCGCAATGCGCGGATGCGGCGCAACAACTGGCCGCCCTGCGCCTCATCCACCAACGCCACCAGGCCGTAGCCCACTTCCAGGCTCAACTCATCCAGCTTGAGCGTGCTTTCCGCCGGCTCGGGGAGCGGGCCGGCGGGAACCGGCCCGCCCGCGGCCGCCGGGAGGTTTTCCTCCGCCGTCTTGGCCGGACCCAGGAAGCGGGCGGCGGCCGCCAGCGCGGCGGCCAGCAGCAGGAAGGAAACTTTCGGCAGGCCGGGAATCAGCGCCAAGCTCAGCAGCACGCCGGAGACGATCCACAGCGGCCGGCTATGGGACAGCAACTGGCGGCGCAGGTCCAGGCCCAGCCCCTCTTCCGAGGAAGCGCGGGTCGCGATCATGGCGCCGGCCAGCGAGACCATCAGGGAGGGGATCATCGTAACCAGGCCGTCGCCCACCGTCAGCGTGGTATAGGTGGCCAGGGCCTCCTGGAACGGAATCTCCAACTGGAACACCCCGATCAGAAAGCCGGCGACGATGTTGATTGCGGTGATCAGAATCGTGGCGATGGCGTCGCGCTGGCTGAAGCGGGCGGCGCCGTCCATGGCTCCGTAGAACTCTGCTTCGCGGTCCACCTTCTGGCGGCGGGCGCGCGCCTGGGCTTCGTCGATCATCCCGGCGTTCAAGTCCGCGTCGATGGCCATCTGCCGGCCCGGCAACGCATCCAGGGTGAAGCGCGCGGTGACCTCCGCGATGCGCACCGCCCCATGGTTGATGACAATGTACTGGATCGCCAGCAGCGCCAGGAACAGGACGAATCCGACCACATAGTTGCCGCCCACCACAAACTGGCCGAAGGCTTCGATGACGCGCCCCGCCGCCCCGGGACCTTCGCTGCCGTGCAGCAGGATCAAACGGCTGCTGGCGATGTTGAGCGCCAGGCGAAAGAGCGTCAGCAGCAGCAGCAGCGACGGGAAGACGGAAAACTGCACCGGTCGCACAATGTGCATCGAGACGAGCAGGACCAGAACGGAGCCGCCCAGGCTGGCCGCCAGCAACAGATCCAGCAGGAACGCCGGCAGCGGGACCAGCATCACGAAGATCAGGCAGACGGCGCCGAGCGGGATCAGCCAGTCGTTCAGCGGCCGGGAGCGGGGGGGCGACGGATGGGAAGACGGCGTCATGGTTCTCCGTTACGCTCCGGGCGCGGCCGCCGCGGGCCGGCCGCCGGCTGGCGGGCGGGCGGCCTGCGCGCGATACAGGAACGCCAGAATTTCAGCGACCGCGCGGTAGAGTTTTTCCGGGATGGCCTGGCCCACCTCCGCGGCGCGATACAGGGCCTGGGCCAGCGGCGGATTCTCCACCAGCGGGACGTCGCGCCAGCGCGCCTGCTGCTTGATCTGCTGCGCCAGCAGATTCCGTCCTTTGGCCACCACCACCGGGGCCGGCGTTTCCTCCGGCACATATTTCAGCGCGACGGCGTAGTGTTCCGGGTTGGTGATCACGACCGTCGCCTTCGCCACATCCTGGAGCATTCGGCGGCGGCGCATCTGATGTTGGAGGCGGCGAATGCGGCCCTTGACCAGGGGGCTGCCCTCCGTCTCTTTCTGTTCTTCGCGAATCTCCTGGTGGCTCATGCGAAGCTGGCGGTGGAAATGAAACCGTTGCAGGAAATAATCCACCCCGGCCCAGATCAGAAACACCGCGCCCGATTTCCAGAGGATCTCCCAGCAGCGGCTCAGCAGCCAGGAGGTGGAAAGCTGCGGTTCGAGCCGCGCGGCCCGTCCGAGCTGCTCCCAGTCCCGGGCCAGCATGGCGAGGAAGAGATAGAGCAGCACGCCCAGGGGGAGAAGCGACTTGAGGACATTGCTCCATCCGGCCATGGAGAAGGCGCGCTTGAGATTCTCCGCCGGGTTCAGACGCGCCCCACTGGGCGCCAAGGAAGCGGCGGCAAACACCAGCCCGCCCTGCGCCACGCTCCCCAGAACCGCCACCGCCCAGGACAGCAACAGCAGGGGCAGCGTTGCCCACAGCACCGCGCTGCCGGTGAGGTTCACAAGTTCCATCCCATTTCCCAAGTCCCCGGAGGATCCCATATCCAGAAAGCGCTCCAACAACTCCTTCCACTCTCCGATCTGGGAACGGCCCCAGCCGCCCAGCAGGAAGACGCCCGCCAGCAGCGCCAGGGCCGAGGAAAGTTCGCGGCTGCGGGGCACCTGGCCCTTCTCGCGCGCCTTTTCCTTGCGGCGCGGGGTGGCTGGCTCAGTGCGATGGTGTTGCGACAACGCCGTTGCTCCTCAGCCCGCCAGTTGCAGCAGGCGCTCGGCTGCCACAATGGCGCGGGCAAAATGCGACTCCAGGAGGCGCGGCCAGAACACCACCGAGGCCAGCAGGACGCCGTAGCCAATGACGCTCTTGACCGAAAGGCCCACAAAGAGAACCGGCAACTGCGGCGATGCTCTGCCCATCATCGCCAGCGCCAGATCGGCGAGCACCGTCGCCAGCAGCACCGGAGCGGCGATCTGCACTGCGATCAGCAGCATCCCCGCCGAGAGGCGGGCGATGCCGGAGGCGGCGGGAAGTTCCAGCACGGCTCCGCCCAGCGGCAGGTACGCGAAGCTCCGGGCCAGCGCCCGCAGAATCCAGTAGTGCACGCCCACTTGCAGAAAAATGAACAGGGCGATCATCTGATGGAAGATCGAGAGCACCGGCGTTTCCACCATGCTTTGCGGATCGATGACGTTGGCCAGGGAAAACCCCAGTTGGA
>DATMAF010000397.1:0-3606 GCA_035560315.1 Terriglobia bacterium
CGCCGACGTCTGGAAACTATTGGTTGCGCGGCCGCTTGGTCAGTGAACTCAGCGATGAGGAACTGGCGCGGGTCCGCAACCGGGACATCGGGTTTGTCTTCCAGACCTTTCATCTGCTGCCACGCGCCACAGCCCTGGCCAACGTGGAGCTGCCGCTGACCTATCGCGGCGTGCCGCCCGAGCGGCGCCGGGAAATGGCGGCGCGGGCCCTGCGCCAGGTGGAACTTGCCGAGCGCATGGACCATCGCCCCAACCAGCTCTCGGGAGGCCAGCGGCAGCGCGTCGCCATCGCCCGCGCGCTGGTGGGCCACCCAGCCATTCTGCTGGCCGACGAGCCCACCGGGAATCTCGATTCCCGCACCGGCGCTGAGATCATGAAGCTGTTTGAAAAGCTTCATGCCGAGGGCCAAACGGTGGTCTTGGTGACGCACGACCGCGATGTGGCGGCGCACGCCCACCGCATCATTCACATCCGGGATGGCCGGGTGGAAAACGACGAGCGCCTGCGCTAGAGCCGGAACCGTTCGGCTGCCCGCCGCAGCCCTCACCGCCGGCGAGTGTTGGCTCGTTTGGCAGGGGGCCGCCGCGCGCCCGGGCGCGGTCGAGAGCTCTGCTGCGCGGCGGCCTCCACCAGTTCAGTGAACAGCCGGGCCGACAATCGCTCGCTGTGGCAGATGCGTTCCGGATGCCAGGCCACTCCCAGAACCCAATGGTTCGGGAAGCCGCCTTCCAGGGCTTCAATGATTCCGTCCGGGGCTTGCGCAGCGACCCGCAGTCCCAGACCCGGCTTGTCGACCGCCTGATGATGGGAGCTATTTACCTGAATCTTCCTCGCCCGACCCGCCCAAGCCGCCAGCAGCGACCCCGGTTTCAGGAGGATTTCATGGCGGGCATTGCCGCCCTCGTGCGCCATCGCCCCGGGGACGATGGAGGGGATGTCCTGGATCAGCGAGCCTCCCAGGTACACGTTCATCGACTGCATCCCGTAGCAAATGCCCAGCACCGGTTTCTTGTCGCGGAAGGCTTGCTCCAGCACCTGGAAATCGGTTTCATCGCGCTCGGGATGCACCTGGGTGACGGCGGGGTGCCAGCGCTGGCCATAGAGCTCCGGATCCACATCGCTGGCGCTGCCGGTCAGCACGATCCCATCCAGGCGCGCCGCCAGCGCGGCCGCCGTGCCGGAGACCAGCGGGATCAACACCGGTATGCCCCCGGCGGCAGTGATGGCTCCCAGGTAATCGCTATCGAGGTAGTGCCGGCGCTTCTCGGGATCCCACCGGCAGGTCAGCCCAATCAGCGGTTTGCGGGCGCCCTCCCTGGCCATAGCTCGCATTATAGCAAGGGGATTCAGGCGGTTGGGTTGTCGGCGGACGGCTCGCAACGGTAATATGGTGGCCTGGCATTGGCAGGCGGAATCCAATAGGGAGGCTGGCATGGCGCAGGAAGAGATCCGGCGGCAGTTCGTCAATTTCATCTTTTTCAAAGTGGACCCGGCCTGGCGGCGGCTGCCCAGAGCCGACCGGGAGCGGGGCAAGGTGCAGTTCTGCCAGGTGGCGACCGAGTGGGGCCAGTCCGGCAAGATGAACGTGCTGGCGTATACCACCGTGGGCACGCGCCCCGATGCGGACTTCATGCTGTGGCGCGTCTGCTACCATCTGGAGGAGTTGCAGGAAATGACCAGCGCGCTGCTGGCCACCGAACTCGGAGCCTACCTGACCACGCCCTATTCCTACCTCGCCATGACCAAGCGCTCCACCTATATCATCGAGCACCAGCACGAGGGCCAAGTGGATTCGCGCGGCGCCATCAAGCCGGGCCAGTACAAATATTTGTTTGTTTACCCGTTCGTCAAGACGCGCGACTGGTACCTGCTGCGGATGCCCGCCCGCCAGGGCATGATGAACGATCACATCGCGGTGGGACACAAGTATCCTTCCGTGAAGCTGAACACCACCTACTCGTTTGGCCTGGATGACCAGGATTTTGTGGTGGCCTTCGAAAGCGACAAGCCGGAGGATTTTCTCGATTTGGTGATGGAACTGCGCGAGACCGACGCCAGCAAGTACACGGTGCGCGACACGCCCATCTTTACCTGCATCCGGAAGGACGTGAAGGCCGCGCTGGATACCCTCGGCGGCTGATCCTTCTCTGCGGTCGCCCCGCGCGCAGCGCGGAACCCGCTTTTTCTCGATGGAAGCGATCCCCATGAAAACCGCGGCAGCAGCACGACGGCCAGCAAAGCGAAAAAGCAAGGCGGTCTCATCGAAGTCCGATCCCCGGCGCATCGCCGAACTGCTCCGGCGGCTGGCCAAGGCCTACCCGGACGCCAAGTGCGCCCTGAAGCACGAGAATCCCTTCCAACTGCTCGTGGCCACGATCCTTTCGGCGCAGTGCACCGACGAGCGCGTCAACCAGGTCACGCCGGGCCTGTTTCGGAAGTATCCCACCCCGCAGGACTTCGCCGCGCTGCCTGCCGAGGTGCTGGAGCAGGAGATTCGCTCCACGGGGTTTTATCGCAACAAGGCCAAGTCGATCCTGGGGGCGTCCCAAAAGATTGTGAAGGAGTTCGGCGGCAAGGTTCCGCGCACGATGGAAGAACTGCTGACGCTGCCGGGCGTGGCGCGCAAGACCGCCAACGTCGTGCTCGGCACCGCCTACGGGATCGCCAGCGGCATCGTCGTCGATACGCACGTCCACCGCATCGCGCGGCGCCTGGATCTGACGCAGCAGAACACTCCGGAGAAAATCGAACAGGACCTAATGAAGCTGATTCCGAAGGAAAAGTGGATCGACTTCTCCCACCAGCTCATCTTCCACGGCCGCCGCTGCTGCACCGCCCGCAAGCCCCATTGCGCCGCCTGTCCCGTCGAAGACCTCTGCTTTTCGAAAGACAAAACGAACTGATTCTCTTGCCGCCGGGAAAAACCGGGGCAGGCGGGAAGCCTGCCCCGGGCAACGCCGTCCGACCGGTTAATCGTGCAAGCGGGGATCGACCGGGCGCGGCCGGCTCGCCGGTTCCCGATGTTGGGTCAGGGGCGGCGCCACTGCCTTTTTCTCGCGCTGCTCGCGCAGCAGGGCCTTGCGGCTGAGGCGAATCTTGTTGCCTTCTATCGCTACCACCTTCACCAGCACCTGGTCGCCTTCCTTCAGCTCGTCGCGGATGTTGCGGATGCGATGCTCGGCGACCTCGCTGATGTGCAGCAGGCCGTCGGTGCCGGGAAAGATCTCGACGAACGCGCCGAACTCCACCAACCGCACCACCTTGCCGAGATAGGTCTTCCCCAGTTCCGCCACGGCGGTCAGATCGTTGATCATCTGGATGGCCTTGTTCGCCGAACTTTCGTCGCTGGAAGCGATATTGACGGTGCCGTCATCCTCCACATCGATCTTCACGCCGGTCTGCTCGATGATGGAGCGGATCATTTTGCCGCCGGGCCCGATGACGTCGCGGATTTTGTCCGTGGGAATCTTCATCGTGTAGATGCGCGGCGCGTAGGTGGAGATCGCCGTGCGCGGCTCCGGGATGGTGGCCAGCATGGTGTCGAGAATCTGGAGGCGGGCTTTGCGGGCCTGCTCCAGGGCTTCCGCCATGATCTGCGGCGTGAT
>DATMAF010000398.1:0-8215 GCA_035560315.1 Terriglobia bacterium
AGGGGGCGGGCCGCCTGAAACAGCGCGTACCCGGTCACCCCTGCGCCCACGACACGGAAGAACTGCCGCCGCGAGAGCGCCGGCCGCTCCCAAAACGGCGGATGCGGATGGGGGTGCCGCTCCAGAAACTGCTCAAAGCTCTTGTTGACGGGTCTGCGCTTTGCCGGCATAGGTCAATAGTTGAAGATAAAATCCACTTTGTTGTAGAGCGTCCACAACAGGTCCTGCGCCCTTGCCGCCCGGGTGCCTGACTGGAACGTCTGCACCGCGGCGGCCAATTCTTCCGCCGTGGGGTAGCGCGACAAGGTGGACAGATAAATGGCCTGCACGAGCTGCGTGTTGTCGAGGCCGGCGTTTATCCAGGCCCCAATCCGCCCGCCGTTTCCGGTGGAGCCGCGCACGCGGTTGATCACAAAGCTGTCGTTCATCAGCGCCAGAGCCTGGGAGGTGGACAGGTCGCCGGAGCGCGGCGTTTCATCGCGGTCCCCGCGCAAAAAGGTATTGAGGAACGTCCCCACGGCGCCGCCGGGAACCGTCGTCTCCGGCAACTGCATCGCCCAGGGCACTGTGATGGTGCTGCCCCCGCCCATGGCCACCGTCATGTTGTTGGCCACCCCGCTTGACTGCACCACGGCGTCGGCCAGTTCTTCGGCGTCCAGCCGACGGATGAGGTGCCGCGCAAAATAGCGTGTGTAGCTTTCTTCCCAGACGCCGGGATAGCGCGAGGAAAGCTGGTACGCCTGCGAATTGCAGATCATCCGCATCAGTTCTTTCAGGTCGAAGCCTTGGTTGACAAAGGTGCGCGCCAGCTCGTCGAGCAACTCAGGATGCGACGGCTGCAACTTCCAGGGATCCGGCGGCGGATTGCGGGGATCGAGCCGCGCCAGATCGAAGCCATCGGCCGGCTCGACCAGGCCGATTCCAAAGAAGTGCTTCCAGATGTAATTCACCGTGGCGCGGGCAAATTGCAGATCGTGGGTGAGTTCCCTGGCCAGTTCGACGCGGAAGTTGTCGTTGGCCCTCAGTTGCCGCCCGCTGAACAGGTAGCGCGGCAGGACCGGACTGGAGACGCCGCTCGAGGGGGCGCGGCTGGGGCGGTTGCCGGAGTTGGTGTTCAGATTGTATCCGCCCGTCGTGGCTTCACTGACGTTGTACGTGGTTCCCTGGCCGCCGGGGCGCCGGATGCGGGTGCGGGAAAAGAAAGCCGCCAAGCCCCACGCTTCCGACCTCTTCACCTGCGTGGCCCAGAGGTTGACGGAATCCAGATGGCCTTCGCCGTCGTGGCACAGCAGGCAGTCGAAATGCTTTAGCCCCAGAAACATCGTGGCCGTCTGCACCCACTGGCGGTCGTAGGTGTCCTGGGCCGGCCCCATGCTCATGGTGCCGCCGACCAGGAAGTTCGCCGGCCCGGAAACGAAACTGTCTCCTTCGCCCGTGAGCAGTTCCGTCACGAACTGGTTGTACGGCTTGTTCTGCGCCAGGGAGGTCTTGATGAATTCGTAAAGCGCGGTGCGGCCCTGCGGCCCCCGGTTGATCTGCACCGAGACCGAATTGTTCTTGAGCAGATCGCCCAGCCACATGGTCCCCCGGTCCACCCATTCGGGGGAATTCAAGAGACGCTCCACGGCTCGAGAACGTTTTTGCGGATCCGGGTCCGCCAGGAACTGTTGCACCTGCTCCGCGGTGGGGATCCGTCCGGTCAAATCCAGCGTGAGCCGGCGCAGAAACTCCGCATCCGTGCTCAGCGGCGCCGGCGGGATGTTTTGCTGCTCCAGGGCTGAGAAAATATGGAAATCGATCCGGGAGATCCAGGGCCCTTGGCGATCGGGGGGACGTGAGCCCAGAACCGCTCCCAGCCGGTTGGAGACTTCCACTGTCTGGGCGGAAATCTGGCTCACAGCGCGGGCGGTTGTGCCCCAGCCGGCAACGCGCTGCGCCTCGGCAACCCCGATGGCGGAATGTTGCTGGAAATTGGTAAAGAACGTGCACTGCGGTTCCGGAACCGGGGTTTGGCTGGGGACAATCTCTTCTTCCTGCTCCTGCTGAGCGAATAGGTCCGACGGTCCCGAAGCAATCCACGCTGCCAACAGGATGAGCACGACAGCGGTTAGCAACTCCCCCACGCGATAGCGTAATCGAGCCTTCGACAGCATAACGGCGCTCCCCGCTCCTTTTGTCCGGTCCGTTCGCTTTGGTCTCCTGAGCCTTTAACCCGCCGTCTCCCCGAAAGTTGCGTCGCGGGCATTATCGTACGCAGCCTTGCCGGGCGCAATAGTACTTTTCTCCTACCAGTTTCTCCTACCGGCGCACGGTCCTGGAAAGGAAATGTTTCCGTACCCTGGATCGCCTCTCGGGATACAATAGGACCGGCAGGCAAGCGGGGTAATGGGGCTTGCCGGCGGAGGCCGCAAGGAGGCGGGTCCTGGCGGTCCTATACTCTTTAGGAGTCTTATTGCTGCCACGAGGCGCAGGCGATCCCGCGGGACGGCAGCGCTAGTCTAAATCCAACGGGCGGTCCGGCCGAGAGCGCCCCCACGGGTGGCTCCCCGGCTCGGATGCGGAAATGGAGGAAGGCGATGAAACGATTCGCGATCCTTTGTTTGCTAGCCAGCTTGGCCATGGGAGCGCCGCTGCTGGCGGTCCAGCAGCCGGAGAAGGAAGTGGAGGTGCGCGTTGACGACATGCAGTCCACTCCCTACGGCGTCAGCATCACGTTGCGGGCCACCCAGACCGATGACCAACTCCATATGATGATCGGCGTGAGCGAAGGCCAAGCCATCGCGCGAGCCCTCAGCCACCGCACCACGTTGCGGCCCATGACGCACGACCTGATCGCCACCATCCTGCAACGAATCGGCTGGCGGGTGCAGAAAGTCCTGATCCGCGGGGTCAGCGAATCGACCTTTCTGGCCGATCTGGTTCTCGAAAAAGAGGGGGAAACCAAGGTCATCGACGCTCGCCCCAGCGATGCCATGGCCATCGCGGTTCGCAGCGGCGCGAAGATTTTTGTCAACCCCCAGGTCTTCGAAGCCGAGCGCGAACGGATGGAGCAGGAACCGCGGCCGCGCCCGGCGCCCTCCGAGCGCGAGGGGATTCATCTGTAACGTTCCCGTCCGCCGCTCGCAAGGTTCAACCGGCGGTGGCGGCAGCATTTCGCTTTTTCTCAAGGAGGTGCGCAGCCGCCTGCGCGGCTTCAAAGACCAGTTGTCCCATCTTGGGGTGGGAGGGCTGCAAATCCACTGCCACGCCAAAGGATTGCAAGGCTTCGCTGGCGATCGGGCCGATGGAGGCGATCACGGTGCGCCGCAGGCCGGCCCGCATTCTCTCCTCGAGTCCTTGCTCCGCCGCCACCTGCATCAGGTGGCTGACCTGCGCGGCGCTGGTCACCAGCAGCAGGTCAATCCGCCCGGCCGCGATCTCCCGCACCGCCTGCCGCAACGGCTCCAGATTCTCCGGCAAGGCCCATTGATACGCCTTCACGGTTGTGATGCGGGCGCCGCGGCGGCGCAGCGCATCCAGGAACTCGGGATTGCTCACGCCGTATTCCTGGATCGCCAGCCTCTTTCCTTCCAGGTCGAACGGCGGCCGCTGCTCGTCGAGCACCCGCACAATATCCCGCCAGGTGTTCGGCTCCGGAACGGCAATCCCGACCGGCACCCCCAGTTCCCGCAGCGCGGCCACCGGCTTCGGGCCGCGCGCCACCACCAGGATGCGGGAGAGCGCCGCGACGAGTTCGGCGCGGGCATACCGGGTTTCCATCGCTCCGAACAAAATGCGGGTGCCGACTCCGGTGAGGAAAATGACGGCGTCGAACTGGCCCTGGAGCAAATCCCGGGCGAACGCCAGGGCCTCCGGATTCTCTTCCAAGGGAACTTCCCGCAGCGCCGGGGCGCTCACTGCCGTGCCGCCGTGGCTCTCGATCAACCGCGCCATCTCGGCCTGCCGCCGGCTCTCCAGCGACAGTACGCGCAGGCCCCCCAATCCGAGCTTCGCAATGCTCACGCTGCAACCTCCTGAAGATGCTTCCATTCTACCGCGGCCGCAAGGCCGCGTCAGTCCGTCGTTGCTTCCCGGCCGCCGAACGGCGTGATAGGATGAAAGCAGCGAGGGATGCTCGAATTTGATCAATCGGAATTGTTTCTGCGCGCCTGCCGCCGCCAGCCGGTGCCGCGCACCCCGGTGTGGTTTATGCGCCAGGCCGGCCGCTATCTGCCGGAGTACCGCGCCCTGCGGGAGCGGCATTCGCTGCTGGAGCTGTGCCGCACGCCGGAACTGGCCGCTGAAATCACCCTCTTTACCGCACGAAAGCTGCACGTGGATGCCGCCATCATTTTCGCCGACCTGCTGCTCCCGGCGCAGGCCATGGGCATGGAGTTGGAGTTTGTGGCGGGCGAAGGTCCGCAACTGGCTCCCCCCCTGCGCACCCCGGCGGATCTGGCGCGGCTGCATCAGCCGGCCGATGGAGAGCTGCGCTGCGTAGCCGATGCCATCCGGGCCGTGTGCGCGGAACTCGGCGGCAGGCTTCCCGTCATCGGATTCTGCGGCGCCCCCTTTACGCTGGCCAGCTACATGATCGAGGGCGGCGCCAGCCGCGACTTTCTGGAAACCAAGCGCCTGATGTTCCACCAGCCGGAGTTGTGGAATCGCCTGATGAACGAACTGGTAACGGTCCTCAGCGATTTTCTGCGCAGCCAGGTGCAGGCCGGGGCCGCGGCGTTGCAGATTTTTGACAGCTGGGTCGGATGCCTCGGGCCGGCGGATTACCGGCGGCAGGTCCTGCCGGCCACCCGCGCCCTTTTGCAGAACGCCGCTTCGCTGGGAGTGCCGGTGATTCACTTTGGCACCGGCACGGCAGCCTTGCTCGAGCTGATGCGGGAGGCCGGCGGGGACGTCATCGGCGTGGATTGGCGCATCGAACTGGACGAGGCCTGGCGGCGCATCGGCCACGATGTCGGCATCCAGGGCAATCTCGATCCCGTGCTGCTGTTCGGCCCCCGGGAGCGGCTGCGCGAGCGGGTGGAGCAAATTCTGTGCCAGGCCGGCGGCCGGCCCGGACACATCTTCAACCTGGGGCATGGCATATTGCCACAGACCCCGGTTGAGAACGTCCTGGCGGTGGTGGAAATGGTGCACACGTTCCCCGCCGGAGAGCAGTAATGCCGCGGAGCGGACGCAAAAGGGAATAAAGGGAATAATGCCAGAATCTCCTGCCCTCCATCGCGGAGTGCTGCTGCTGGCGCACGGCGGCCCGGATTCGCTCGACGACATCGCGCCGTTTCTCTCCAACATTCGCGGCGGCCGCCCCACGCCGCCGGAACTGCTCCACGAGGTGCGGGAACGCTACCGCATCATCGGGGGCAAATCGCCGCTGCTGGAGATCTCGCGCCGCCAGGCGCAGGCTCTGGAACGCTTCCTGAACGCCGGCGGCCGCGCCTACCGCGTCTATTTGGGGATGCGCAATTGGAAACCCTTCATCCGCGAAACCATGCAGGAGATCCAGCGCGACGGCATCATGCAGTTGTTCTGCTTTTGCCTGGCTCCGCAAAATTCGGCCAAGAGCGTGGGGCTTTATTTGCAGCATGTGCGCGAGGCGGAGCGGCAGCTTGGGTGGGAGATTCCGACCGCCTGCCTGGAAAGCTGGCATGACGAGCCGCTGCTGATCGAGGCGTTTGCGGAACGGCTCCGGGAGGCGCTGGCGGCGTTTCCGGG
This sequence comes from Terriglobia bacterium, assembly GCA_035560315.1. Lineage (GTDB taxonomy): Bacteria > Acidobacteriota > Terriglobia > 2-12-FULL-54-10 > 2-12-FULL-54-10 > DATMAF01. Next base: position 5,710 of record DATMAF010000398.1, read on the forward strand.
CGCGCCCGAGGATCCCCCGGCGATTCTCTTCACGGCGCACAGCTTGCCCGAGCGGGTGCTGGCCGAAGGCGACCCCTATGACCGGGAAGTGCGCCACACCGCCGCCGCCGTGGCGCGGCGCTGCGGCATTTCGGAATACCGCTTCGCCTACCAGAGCCAGGGGGCCACGGCGGAGACATGGCTGGGGCCTTCGGTAGAGTCCGTCCTGGAGGATTTGTCCCGCGCCGAGAAGCGGCGGGTGCTGCTGTGTCCGATCGGGTTTCTCGCCGATCACGTCGAGATACTGTATGACATCGATGTGGCGTTTCAGCGGTACGCCACGGAGCGCGGCATCCTGCTGCGGCGGACGGCGTCGCTGAACGACAGCCCCTCCCTCATCCGCGCGATGGCGGCGCTGGTGCAGCGCCACTTCGAGGCCCCGGAAGCGCCCGCGGGCCAACCCAAGCTTTCGTGACTCCTGGTTCCAACAGACCGCATGAGGTGGTCATTGTCGGCGGCGGCATCTCCGGCCTGGCGGCGGCCTACTATCTTGAGAAACAGGCGGCGCAGGCGTCGCTCGACCTCTCGATTCAACTGCTGGAAGCCGACCGGCGGGTTGGCGGCGTCATCCGCACCGAGCGCAGCGGCGAGTATCTGGTGGAGGCAGGGCCAGACTCTTTCCTGGCGACGAAGCCCGCGGCCGTGGAGCTGTGCCAGCAATTGCAGCTGGCCGGCGCCCTGATCGGGAGCAACGACGAGCGCCGCAAGACGTACGTCTGGCAAGGGGGCCGGCTGCGCCCGTTGCCGGATGGATTGCTGTTCGTGGTGCCCGCGCGCGTCTGGCCAATGTTTCGCAATGACTTGCTGTCGCCTGCGGGGAAGCTGCGGCTGGCACTGGGGCCGTTTCTGCCGCCCCTCGAGCGGCCGGCGGAAGACCGCTCCGTCGCTGCGTTTATCGCCCGGCGCTTCGGCCGGCAGGTTCTGGAGCGGCTGGTGGAGCCGTTGCTAGCCGCGGTCTACGGAGCGGACGTGGACACGCTCAGCGCCGCTGCGGCGCTGCCGCAACTGGTGGCGATCGAACAGAAATATGGCAACCTGTGGCGCGGTCTGCCGCACGCCCGCTCCGAGATGCTCTCCCGCGCGTCCCGCTCTTCTTCCGGGGCGATTCCGCAGGCGCTATTTATGACGCTGCGCAACGGCCTGGGCGAATTGGTGGAGTGCCTCCAAAAAGCGCTGCGACGCACGCAACTAGTCACGGATGCCGCGGTCTGCGGCATCCGCCGGCAGGGACGGGGCTACTGCGTGGAACACGCCCGCGGCGCTGCCGCCGCCAGCGCCGTTGTCGTCGCGACGCCGGCCCCTGCCGCCGCCCAACTGCTGCGGCCGGTCGATGCAGAACTCGCCGGCCTGCTGGGGGGGATCCGCTACCACTCTTCGGTCATTGTGGCCTTGGGATACGCGCGGCGCGATCTGGACCACCCCTTGGATGGATTCGGCTTCATCGTTCCCCGAACGGAAAACAAATGCCTGACGGCCTGCACCTGGGTATCCAACAAATTCCCCTTTCGCAGCGGACCGGAAGAGATCCTGCTGCGCTGCTTTCTGGGCGGCAGCCGCAACCCGGATCTCCTGGAGCGCACCGATGAGCAGATCCTCTCCGCGACGCTGCGGGAACTCGGCGAAGCGATGCAATTGCGCGCTACCCCCCGCTTGGTCCGCCTCTATCGTTGGGAGAAACGGATGCCGCAGTACGACGTAGGGCACCTGGGCCGCTGTGAGGCGATCGGTGCTTGCTTGAAGAGCCACCCGGGCCTGGCCCTGGCGGGAAACGGTTACCGGGGCGTCGGCATTCCGGATTGTATCCAATCGGGGGCCGCGGCCGCCGCCGCGGTCCTGGCGTATCTGGAATCGACACAGTGAGCGCCCCGGCGGGGCGTGGCGGCTACGCCGGCCTTCCGGCGCCGTTGTCTGGAAGTGGTTGCGCGGTTGTAGTAAAATAAAAACGGAGAGTTGGCGCGCTAAACAAGCAACGCATTACACGGCGAATACATCTTTAAAAACAGGTTGCGTTCGCCGAAGCGGGACCGCGGGCAGCGAACCGTCCAATTCAAGAGCGCTGGGCGAAGAAGCCCCGAGTGAGGATATGCAAGAATCCAATTCTCGACCGCAAGCGCCGAACCCCAATTCCAATCCCCTGTTGCACTCAACCGCAGCGGAGCCGGTGGCCGCTGTGCCGGAGGTTTCCCTGCTGCTGGAGTGGGAACCCTGGCACAAGGCGTTTTACCGCCGTATCCATGATTTCATCAAGCCGCCCAAACTGCCGCCCCTCAAGCTGACCTCCAAGCCCGTCGCGGTAAAGGATCTGTGGAGCGACTACAAAAAGAACCGCCTGGCGACCGAAACCTCCCTGCTGTTGCACGTGCTCATCATCGCGCTGATTCTGGTTCCCTTCGGAAAGAAGGCGGTGGAGGCCGTACAGAAGAAGGAAATCGTCTTCCTGCCGGACCTCTCGCCCTATGAGCTGACT
>DATMAF010000399.1:0-9400 GCA_035560315.1 Terriglobia bacterium
TTAAGCTGCCCGGTTACCGGCGACGGCGTGGGCGGGCGCAATCAGGCCTTCGTGCTCGAATGTGTGAAACGGATCGCGGGAACGTCCATCACGGTGCTGAGTGCCGGGACCGACGGCGTCGACGGCAACAGCACGGCAGCAGGCGCTGTCGCCGACGGTCAGACGTTGGAGCGGGCCCGCGCGCTGGGCCTCGACCCGGACGACTTTCAGCGCCGCTCGGATTCCTACCATTTCTTCGAGAAGCTGGGCGACACCATCGTCACCGGCCCGACCGGGACCAACGTCCGCGACCTGCGGATGATTCTGGCCGCTCCCGACATCGCTCCGCGCGGCGACAGCTTTTCCGCTTCGTCCTCATAAGCACAGGCGGGAAGACCTGTCTCACCGCAGTATGGTTAAATGACCAGTGTGAACATCTCCGCCGCCATCATCACCCTGAACGAAGAGCGCAACCTGCCGCGCGCGCTGGATTCGCTCGCTCGCGTGGCCGATGAAGTGGTGGTGGTGGACAGCGGCTCCACCGACCGCACGCGGGAGATTGCCGAGCAAGCGGGTGCGCGGTTTCTGGTCCGTTCCTGGGAGGGGTACGCCATGCAGAAGAACTTTGCGGCGGCGCAGGCGCGGCATGACTGGATCCTCAGTCTGGACGCCGACGAGGCGCTCAGCCCGGCGCTGGCGGGCGAGTTGGAACGGCTGAAGCAGGCCGGTCCCGGGGATGCCGCCGGCTTCACCATGCCGCGGCTGGCGCGGTTCCGCGGCCGCTGGATTCGCCACTCCGGCTGGTACCCCGACCCGAAGCTCCGCCTCTACGACCGCCGCCGCGGGCGCTGGGTGGGCCGCTACGTTCACGAGCACGTCGCGGTGGAAGGCCCGGTGCGTCAACTGAAAGGCGACCTGCTGCATTTCCCGGCGGATTCGCGCCAGGAGCAGTTGCGCTCGGTGGATCGCTACACGACGCTGGCGGCGCAGCAGGCGTTTGAAAATGGCGAGCGCCTGATTCTCCTGAAGCTGCTAGTATTTCCCAGTTGGAAATTTGTGGAGACCTACCTGCTGCGGCGGGGGTTTCTGGACGGCGCGGCCGGCTGCGAAATCGCCTGGGTGGCCGGGCGCTATGTTTGCCAGAAGTATGAAAAGCTCTGGCGCATGGCGCGGGAGGGCCGGCGGGCGCTCGAATCCGCAAGGCACTGAAAGCAGCGGCGACCAGCAAGGGGACGCGGCGTGCGAATCCTGCACATCGATACCGGAACGGGATGGCGCGGCGGGCAGCAGCAGGTGCTGTGGCTGATGGAAGGCTGCCAGGAGCAGGGCATCGAACAGCGATTGCTGGCTCCCGCCCACTCGCCGCTGGCGGCGCGCGCGGCCCGGGCCGGGCTCCCGGTTACAACCATCTCCCGGGGGCCGCTCCACCTCCGCTCGCTGCAAACCGTGCGGAAGCTGGCGGGCGAGGCCGACCTGGTGCATGCCCATGACTCCCGCGCCCACTCGCTCTATTGCGACGCCTTCCCATTTCGAGTCGGCGTGCGGCCTCCGCTGGTGGTCTCGCGGCGCGTGGGCTTCCCTATCGCTTCCCTGGGCCGCAGCAAGTACCGCATCCCGGCGCTGTTTATTGCGGTATCGGAGTTCGTCCGGGGGCGGCTGATCGAGGCCGGGGTTCCGGCGGAAAAGATTCGCGTGGTGTTTGACGGAGTGCGCGTTCCGGCCAAGCTGCCGGGGCCGTTTCAGCGGGAGCAGGCGCGCCGCGCCCGCGGGCTTGCCGGCGGCGCGTTCGTGTTCGGCACGCTATCGAGCTTCGCGCCGGAGAAATTGCTCCTGGAGCCGCTTCGCTTGCTGCGGCAGCTTCCGGAGACGGCCCATTTCTGGCTGGGGGTGCCGGCGGCGGAGCGCGATGCGGCCTCCGGCGGAGCAAGCCTGCTGGCCGAGGCCCGGCGGCTGGGGCTGGCGGACCGGTTTCAGATCGTTCCGGTCGGAGAAAACCCCGCACGATTCTTCGCATCCCTGGACCTGTTCCTGTACCTCAGCCGCATGGAGGGACTCGGCTCGGCCATCCTGCTGGCCATGGCGTACGCCCTGCCGGTGATTGCGAGCCAGGTCGGCGGGATTCCGGAAATCGTGCTGCACCAGCGGACCGGCCTGCTGGTGAAAAACGGCGCGGAGCACGAATTGCCCGGCGCAGTGGAGTTTCTGATGCAATCCGCGGAGATGCGTTACCGGCTGGGGGCGGCCGGGCGGCGGTTTGTGTTGGCTCATGCAACGAACGATCAGATGGTGGGCCGGACGATTCTTTTGTACCGGGAACTAGGGACCCGCAGGTCCTCGAAAAGGAGCAGCGAAGCCGTCGCGTGATCCTGATCCCCACCTTCGTGTTCCTGTTTGGCATCGTGATCGGGAGCTTCCTGAATGTTTGCATTCACCGGCTGCCGCGCGGCGAGTCGGTGGTGCGGCCGCGCTCGCGCTGTCCCCACTGCGGCCAGCCGGTGGCCGCTTATGACAACATCCCGCTGCTGAGCTGGCTGCTGCTGGGCGGCAAGTGCCGCCATTGCCGGGCGCCGATCTCCCCGGTGTACTTCTTCGTGGAACTGGCAACCGGCCTGCTGTTCCTGCACGCCTATGGGCTGTTCGGCCCGACGCCGGATTTTCTGAAGCAGATCACCTTCGGATCGCTGCTGATCGTGCTGGTGATGACCGACTGGCAGGAACGCATCCTGCCGGACCTCATCAACTTTCCCGGCATGGCGCTGGGGCTGATGTTCGCGGTGGTGGTTCCCATCGGCGACGGCAGCGGCCTGTGGCTGGCCAGAGCCGCCGGCCTGGAGCGTCTGCCGCTGGCGGCGGTCTCCGTGCTGGACAGCCTGCTGGGGGCACTGGCGGGCGGGGGGTTATTGTATGTTCTGGGAGAGCTCTATTTCCGCTTGCGCGGACGCCAAGGCATGGGCTTCGGAGATGTCAAGATGATGGCCATGGTGGGCTGCTTCCTTGGCCCGAAGCTGACGTTCCTGACCATCCTGCTCGGCTCGGCCGGCGGGTCGATCATCGGTTTGCTGCTGATAGCTGCCCTGCGCAAGGGGCCGGACTATGAGTTGCCCTTCGGGACGTTTTTGGGGGTGGCGGCCTGGGCGGCTTCGCTGTGGGGCTGGCCGATCCTGCGCTGGTACGCCGGATTGTTCCCGGCCGGCTAGGCTGCGCACGGTGTGCCAATTCCGGCATGGCCAGCCATGCGCGGCTTGCTTGAAAGCCCCATTCGCGGAGAGTAAACTGAGGGCAGGTGGGTTATCACAGGCCCCCAAGGGGGATAAAGATGAAACCATTGCAACGATTCGCGTTGGCGACTCTGGCCATGGCGTTGACAATGAGCCTCGCCCGGCCCCTTCCGGCGCAGTCGCTGGCGGAACTGGCGCGCCAGGCCCGTGCCAAGAAGCAGGCCGCTCCCGGCGCCGTGAAAACCTATACCAACGACGATATTCCCGTCGCCACAATCTCGGCCGCCCCAGCGGTGGCTCCCGCAGCGGGCACACAAGCAGCCGCGGCTGCGGAGGCTCCGGAAGGCGCTCCCCCCGCTGCCGAAGAGGCGGCGGCGCCTCCTGCGCCCTCGCTGGCGGACCTCGAAAAAGAATACCGCCAGAAATTCGCGGCCTTGCGGGACCAGTTGGCTTTGGAAGAGAAACGCCTGGATGTGATGCAGCGCGAGCTGAATCTGGCGCAGCAGCAGTACTACTCCGACCCCAACGTGACCTTGCGGGAAGAGCTCACCCGCGCCGCCATCAACAAGCGCACTGCCGAAATCGAGGCGCAGCGGGCGACGGTGGAGAAGGCCAAGCAGGCCATTGCCGATCTGGAGGACGAGTTGCGCCGAAAGAGCCTGCCGCCGGGCTGGGCCCGGTGAGCGCGCCGTTTCCGATTGTCTCTGTCCAGCGGAGGCTGCCTCGAAAGGCAGCCTCTTTTTTTTCTGTAAGGCCTAGCGCTTCACGCCCCGGTAGAGCGTGACGATGCCGCCGCTAAGCCGCCGGGCCTGGGGTCGCTCGAACGACGCCTGGCGCATCCACTCCACCAGTTCCTCCGGCGCAGGGAAGCGGTCCACCGAACCTGGCAGGTAGTTGTAGGGGCCTTTCACGCCGGAGACCCACTCGCCCACGCGCGGCAGGATGCGGTGGAAGTAAAACGAGTAGAAGGGCTTCAGCAGGCCCCGCGGCTCGGAGAACTCGAGGATTCCGACTTCTCCTCCGGAACGCAGCAGGCGCCGAATTTCCGCCAGCCCGGCGCGATAGTTGGCCAGGTTGCGGAACCCAAAGGAACAGACCACCAGATCGAACGCCCCATCTGGAAAGGGCAACTGAAGGGCATCGGCTTCGGCGATCAGGGGAAGCAGGGACCGCCGCCGCAGCTTCTCCGCCGCGCGGGTCAGCATGGGATGCGAGAAGTCGCTGCATACGATCCGCGCCTTGCCTTCCCTGGCCAGGGCCAGGGCCAGATCGGCTGTTCCGCAGCACAGGTCCAGCACGCGCGCTTCCGGCGGCGCCAGGCGATGACGAAACTGCCGCGCCACCACCCTACGCCAGTGGCGGTCCATCTGAAACGACAGCAGGTGGTTCAAAAAGTCGTATCGCCCGGCGATGCGGGAGAACATCTCCCGCACATAGCGGGCGGCAGCCTTCTCTTCCGAGATTCCTTCCGGCCGCGTTCCGGAGACCCGCTGGGGAGCCGGGGCGCTCACGGGCGGGCAGCCCTCGCCCGCGGATTCTCCCGCGACGCGGCGGCCGACCGTGCGGGTTTGCGGTTCCGTTCCCTGGAAGAAGCCGCGCGGAAGGGGTCCTCCCGGGCCAGTTCTTCCATGACCTGGAGCGCTTGCGGGACGGCAATGCCGCCGGTGATCACCACTTCCCCGATTTTGCGAGGCAAGACAAAATGGACCTGTCCGTCGCGAACCTTTTTATCCACGCTCAGGTGCGGGGCGAGCGCGGCGGGACGGATGTTCCTCAGCGAAGGAACAGGGCCATAAGCAATGACCAGCCCCTCGATGCGCTGCGCCTCCGCGGCGGTGAGCAGTTTTTGGCGAACCGCCAGGCGGGTCGCCGCCAGCATCCCCCAGGCCACCGCCTCGCCATGAAGAAAGCGGCGATACTCCGTGGCCGCCTCCAGGGCATGGCCGAGGGTGTGGCCAAAGTTCAGAATGCGGCGGAAGTCGCCTTCGCGCTCATCCTGGCTGACCACCCGCCCTTTCAGCGAGGCGCAGGCCCGGATGACGTGTTCCAGGGCCGCCGGCGTTCTGGCGAACACGCTGCGGCGCGCCACCAGCAGGAACTCGAACAAGTCCGGGTCGCCGATGACGGCGCACTTGACGGCCTCAAACAGCCCGGCCCGCAGTTCGCGCTCCGGAAGCGTGCGCAGCACCGACGGGTCGGTCAGCACCAGCCGGGGCTGATAAAAGGTGCCGACCAGATTTTTGCCGACGGCAAGATTGGCGCCGGTCTTGCCGCCGATGGAACTGTCCACTTGCGCCAGCAGCGTGGTGGGAATCTGGACGTAGTCAATGCCGCGCAGGAAGATGGAGGCCACAAACCCTCCGAGATCGCCCACCACTCCGCCGCCGAACGCCGCCAGCAGGCTGGAACGCTCGGCGCCCAACGCCGCAAGCTGCGCGCAGATTTTTTCAACCGTGGCCAGCCGCTTGTGCTGCTCGCCGGGGGGGATGCGGATCACCTGCGGTTGCAGGGGCCGCAGGCCCTCCAGCAGCCTCCTGCCCCACAGTTTCCAGACGGTGTTGTCGGTCAGAACAAACAGTTTGCGGGCAGCGGCCCGCTCGCCCAGAATCTCGCCGCTGCGGCGCAGCAGGCCCGCCTCGATGAAGACCGGGTAGCAAGCTCCCGGCACGCGCACGGTGATCTGCGAGCCGCCGGCAAGGTGGTCGAGAACCATGGCGGCATTATCGCACGAGCCGAAGGGAGGCAGGGGCTCTATTGCTGGCGGTCGAGTTCGCGGAGCGTTTCCAGCACCACCTCGCCGACAATCTGCAAGCTGGCGGGGCTCAGCTTGTCGAGGGTGTCCTCGGGCGTGTGCCAGTAGCGGTTGGCGGGGCCGTACTGAAAGTCGATCAGGTCCACCGCCGGGACTCCCAGGCGGAGGAAAGGCAAGTGGTCGTCTTCATAGGCCGCCTCCCGGTCCAGGAAATGCCGGGCGTAGCCCAGCCGCCGGGCGATGCTCCAGATTTGGTCGCGCAACCAGGGGGTGGAGTTGGAGTCTTTGAGCAAGTCCAGGTCCGCGTCGCCGACCATGTCGAGCAGCAGGAAGGCGCCGATGCGGGAAATGGTTCCGTCGGCCTTCCAACGCTCTGCCAGATGGCGGCTGCCATAAAGGGAGTCCTGTTCGGACCACTGCACAAACGCCTCTTCTCCGTCAAAGAAGACCAGGCGGATTTCATGGTGAAGATCGAGCCTGGCTAGGATCGGGGCCAGGGCCAGCAGCAGGCCCGTTGAGGAACCGCCATCGTTGGCGCCGACAAAGCGATCCAGGCTCAGCGTCTCGTAATGGCTGGCCAGCACGAGGATGCGGCCGCCGGCCGTGCCCAGTTGCCCGATGATGTTGGCCATGCGCCGCTCGCCCAGCGGAGTCCGGGCGGTGAAATCGTCCCGCTCGACGGCGGCGCCGGCGGCCTGCAACTGCGCAATGATATATTCCTGCGCCTGGCGGTGGGCTTCCGAGCCGACGGGCCGCGGCCCCAGCGCCACCAGCGCTTCCACATGGCGCATCGCGGCCTCCCCGAGCGGTCCCCGCGCCGGCGAACCGCCGCTCCAGGGGCTCCAGGCCAGCAACGCCCCCATCGCTCCGGCGGCGCCCGCCACCGCCCAGAGGGACTGGTGAAAACGCCGGTTTGCGGATCCCCGGCCCATCTTAGCTCTCCTCTTGGCGCCGCCGGACCCGCATCACCAGCCAGGAAAGCCCGATTCCAAAGAAATACAGTCCGATCAGGGGAACAGCAAACAACATCAGCGTCGGGACATCCGGAGTGGGCGTGATGGCCGCCGCCGCCACAAAGATCAGCAGAATCGCGTAACGGGAATTGCGGAACAGAAAGCCGGGCGTCAGCAGGCGCAGGAAGGTCAGGACCAGGATCATGACCGGCAGCTCGAAGACGATGGCCAGTCCCAGGATGATGGTGGTTGCCAGGCTGAAGTACTCATTCACGGTGATCATGGGGCGGAACTGGTGCGCGAAGGTCAGCAGGAAGCGCAGCGCCGCCGGGAAAGCGATGAAATAGGCAAAGGCCCCTCCGGCAATGAACAAGCCGGAACAAAGGGCGACAAACGGCACCGCATAGCGCTTCTCATGGGGATAAAGCCCCGGCGCAATAAATCGCCAGACCTGGTAGAGCACGAACGGCGAAGCCACGAACAGGCCCACCAGCAGCGCCAACCGCACGTACAGCGTGAAGGGGGCGGTGGGGCTGGTGTAGACCAGGTGCGGGTCCATCTTCAGCTCGATCAGGACCTGCGTCAGGGGGCGCGCCAATCCGGCGTAAATTTCATCCGCAAAGGTCCAGCAGAGGGCGAAGCCGGCCGCGATGGCCAGCAGCGAGCGGATGATGCGCTGGCGCAACTCCTCCAGGTGGTCCAGGAAGGTCATGCGGTGGGAGTCGTCCGGCTCCTCCGCTTCCCAGTGGCTGCTTTCCGTCGGGGGAGCGCCGCCCCGCGCGGGTCGCTTCGCGGCAGGAGCTTCCTGCACCGTTACGCCGCTTGCGGAGAGCGAGGCCGCAGCCTCCGCGGCGGTTGGGCCGCTCACATCCTCCCGCGCGCCGGGAACCCCGCGTTCGGATTCCGCCCCGGAGGAAGGCTCTTGGTTCGGATTCGATTCAGGATTTGGGGGCATCGGCACCCGCAGTTGGCCTGGGCTGCGACGTCGTGGGGTTGAGGGCAGATTCCACTTCCGCGTTCTCGATCTCCCGCTCAATGGACCGTTTCAGGTCGGTGGAGGCCCGCCGGAATTCGGCGATGCCCCGGCCCAGCGAGCGCCCTAACTCCGGCAGCCTCTTGGGGCCAAACACCAGGAGCGCGACGACAAAAATAACCACCAATTCCGGGAACCCAATGTTGCCCATACAACACCTGCCTTGGTGGGGTGATTATAGCACAGGCGGGGGACGGACCGGGGGGGTTCCGGGGCGCCGGTGGCGAGCGGACCCCGGCATCGGGCCGCGCAACATCCGGTGGGCGGCGTGAAACCCTTTGCGCTGCCAGAGGCATCTTTCTAAACGGCGCCAACGCGGCCGGCGCACAAGGCGGGGAATTCTCCGTGCTATAATAGCCGCACCAGACGCTGGCAGAACCGGGGCGGCGTTGTGCCGGCCCCTTTCCCGCAGACCGGAGGCAGTGAATGAAAATGGGACGGCCGTTTTGGAACAGTTGGAAGGAGCGGCGGGCGCTCTCAACGGTGGCGGTTGTGGTCACCCTTTCCCTCGGCATCCTGATTGGGACGCTGATCTCGCGCGGGGTGCGCGCCGCCCAGGAAAGCAAGGGAACCGACGCCCAGCAGATAGAGATTCCCGCGCCGGTGCAGCTATCCACGATCTTTTCCAAAATCTCGAAAGAAGTGGCGCCGTCCGTGGTCAACATCAACACCGAATCCACCCGCCGCGCCACGAGCGGGCGGTCGGAAGAAGGCGACCTTCCGCCGGGAGCGGATCCCTTCGACTTGTTCGAGCGTTTCTTCAATCAGGGGCCGTTCCGCCTGGAGCCGCCCGACCTGCGGCAGCGCAGCCTGGGTTCGGGCGTCATCGTGGATCCCAAGGGGTATATCATTACCAACAACCACGTGGTCAGCCGGGCCGACCGGATCAAGGTCAAGATTCTCGATGATCCCAAGCTCTACGACGCCAAGGTGGTGGGCGCCGACAGCGAGACCGACATCGCGGTCATTAAAATCGAGGCCGGTCATCCCCTGAAAGCCGCCAAGGTCGGCAACTCCAACGGGCTGAATGTGGGCGACTGGGTGCTGGCCATCGGCAGCCCCTTCGGGCTGGAAGAAACCGTTACGGCCGGCATCGTCAGCGCCAAGGGCCGCGACATCGATTCCAGCCGCCAGTTCCAGAAATTCATCCAGACGGATGCCGCCATTAACCCGGGCAACAGCGGCGGGCCGCTGCTGAACATGGCCGGCGAAGTGGTCGGGATCAACACCGCCATCGCCACCGGCACGGGCAGCTACGCCGGCGTGGGGTTTGCGCTGCCGTCCAATGTCGCCATCCAGGTGTACAACCAGATCGTGAAAAGCGGCAAGGTGACGAGGGGCTCGATCGGCATCAGCTTTACCGAAGATCCCCAGCAAATTCCCGTCCTGCTCCGCAGCCTGGGGGCCGACCATGGCGTGGTGATCAGCAGCGTGCAGTCCGGCGGGCCGGCGGAACGAGCCGGCC
>DATMAF010000400.1:0-4402 GCA_035560315.1 Terriglobia bacterium
TTAGCTGCCAGCCGATGGCGGGCGAGCGTTCCTCAGCCGGGTAGCTAGGGGATGAAAAATCAGGAAAAGGTCCCGCGCCTGAAAAATTGAGATTTCCCGCGGGAACCGGCAACAGACCCTTCCCTGAACCAAAGGAATTTCTGGGTGGAGCCGGTGCCGGCCGCTCCGGGAGGGAGATCTCGCGACTCCAGGGCGGGCGAAAATCAAAAGAGGCAGGCATGGCTGCCTGCCTCTTCCGCGTGCGAGATTGTCGTTGGCTTAGTTATTACCGGTCTGACGCCGCTCCTGGCATGAGACGCAGTAACGCGCCCACGGGACCGCCTCCAGACGCTTCTTCGAAACCGGAAGCCCGCAATCCTGGCAGACTCCATAGGTGCCTTCCCGCATTCGGTCCAGGGCTTCTTCGATCTCACGCAACAGCGCCGTGTCGAAGCTGTTCTTCTGCAAGAAGATCCACTCCTCGTGGCTCTTCTCGGCAAAATCCGCCGTATCATACGGGTCCGCATGGACCTGCAACGCGGGGTTGACCTTGGGACCACCCATCTGTGCGCGCAGTTCCTCAGATTTTTCCTCCAACGCTTGCCGGAACTGACGCAAGGTGCTGGCTTTTGACTTGTTCGTTACATTCGGCATTTCTACGGTTCTCCTTAAAACCCCGCTGCTCTCAAGGTCATTAGATGTTCACTCCTCAGGTTGGATTCAGCAATTTGCTCTCCAAACCAATCGACCTTGCCTAGTACTTAGAGGGTAAAACCAGGGAAAGGTTGCCTTCAGGAGGAGAATTCCAGGCAGGAAGCATCATAGAGCACCTTCGGCCATATTGTCAACTTACCGCCGCATCGTACCAAGTAATTGAAAAGGTTCAGCAAATGCGGGGTGCGTTGGAGCATTCCTTCCCCTGGGGAGAGGCATCCTCATTCGCTAACCCCGATTTGCCAGGCATTTTTCCACTTCGGGAGCCGGATCAGGTTGGCTAGTGCATAAACCACCTGTTTTATCTCGTATCTGTTCTTATTAAATAACTTGCTCGTTTCTGTGGTCCGGCGGAAGGGACCTTGGCAGAGAGCTGCAAACGCTGGCCAGAATCTGACGGGTGGCTCGAAATGAAACGAATTGTCCCTGGAACGACACTCTATCAGCCGGGATTTTTTCCCGCCTGGTACTTTGAAAACCCTGTCCCAGTCAAAATTGCCGACGGGGGGACTGGGTCTCGAAGGAGTCGATGGCGGCCTGCATCTCCTCCCGCGCGGCGTCGGCGGCAGAGCGGATGCCTTGCAGCCGCAGCTTGAAGTCGTCCGGGTTGCTGGCGTTCAGCAGCGCCTCTTCGTAGGTGATCAGCCCGGCGGTATGCAGGTCATAGAGCGACTGGTCGAAGGTCTGCATGCCGTACTGGGAGGTGCCGGCGGCGATGGCCTCGCGGATCAGACGCGTTTTATCGGGGTTGATGATGCAGTCGCGCACGAAGGCGGTGGCGATCAGCACCTCCACGGCGGGCACCCGGCCCACTTCATCGCTCTTGCGGACCAGGCGCTGGGAGATGACCGCCTTCAGCGTGCTGGCCAGCTGCAGGCGGATCTGCTTCTGTTCCGGCGGCGGGAAGACCGCGATGATGCGCTGGATGGTCTCCACCGCGTCCAGGGTGTGCAACGTGGACAGCACCAGGTGGCCGGTCTCGGCGGCCAGCAGCGCGGTGCCGATGGTTTCCAGGTCGCGCATCTCGCCGACCAGAATCACATCCGGATCCTGGCGAAGGGCAGCGCGCAGCGCCACCGAGAAGTTGTGCGTGTCGACCTCCACCTCGCGCTGGTTGACGATGCCCTTCTTGTCGCGGTGCAGATACTCGATGGGGTCCTCGATGGTGATGATGTGATCGGTGCGGGTGGAATTGATGCGGTCAATCATCGAGGCCAGCGTGGTCGACTTGCCCGAGCCGGTGGTGCCGGTCACCAGCACCATGCCGCGCCGCTCCTCGCAGATCTTGGAGATGACCTTGGGCAGGTTCAGCTCCTCAAACGAGCGAATCTTGGTGGGCACCACGCGCAGCACCATGCCGACGTTGCCGCGCTGCTGGAAGACGTTGACGCGGAAGCGGCCCAGACCCGCCACGCCGTAAGCCAGGTCGAGCTCGGCCGACTCCTTGAACTTTTGCTTCTGGCGGTTGGTCATCATGCTGAAGGCCATGTTGAGCATGTCCTCGGCCGTCAGCCGCTTCAGCTCCGACAGCGGCAGCAGCACGCCGTCAATCCGGAGGTAGGGGTAGTTGCCCACCTTCAGGTGCAGGTCGGAGGCCTTGCGCTCCACCGCAATCCGCAGAAGATCATCGATTTGCATGACAACACCTCGCCCCGGGCTACTTCATCGGACATTGGAACACAATCATTAGAGCGAGTCAATGAATCCCGGCCCCGGAAGACCCTCTGTGCCCATTCAGCGCCCTGCCGGAATTACCCTAAAACGCCGTCGGAAGCACTTCCCTGGCCGCTAGACGCCGAACTGGGTGAGGTGGTGGTGGAGGTGCTTGGCTTGGAGCCTGCTGTACTCCTCGCCGGTCAGAACCCCCAGGATCGGATGGACCGGCCAGTCCCCGTTCAGGGGCCGGGCGGCGAACTCCTCAATCAGCCGCAGGCAGCGGGCGCGCTCGGCTTCAACGTCGTATTCCTGGGTCGGCGTCAGGGCGCGCATGGTGGGAGCGCCTTTGGGCCACGGCAGGTTCAATACCATGAAGCGCAGGATAGGCTTGGGGATAGGAAAGGGGGGCCGCTCCTTCGCGGCCAGCCGTCCCATGCAGACCTCCAGCGCGCCCGCGGCGTGCCACAGCATCTGCGCCGCCGTCATGCTGCCCCACCGCGGCTTGGCCTCCGGGCGTACCGACTGCACCCGCCTCTTGATCGAGTCGCGATAGCCAGCGTCATGGAGCAATGGCATTGTTCACCCCATGCAAAAAGTTTATGCCAGCGGCCGGTTGCAGGCAACGGCACGGTACGGCACGGACGGCGCCGTTGCCGGGCGCGCCGTTTGGTATAGTGCATTGGTGAACCACCAGGGTGACCCTGTGGCGGAACCAAGAGACTTCCTCAGCCAACCGGAATCTCCCGGGCGCGACCGCAGTCGGATGACTACCGCCCTGCTGATTGCGGTGGCGGCCGGGATGTTCGCCGTCGAACTGCTGTTTCTCCCCCTTCCCGGCATTCAGCAGGACGAAGCGGTCTTTGTCGCCCCCTATCTTTCCGGCGTCCCGATTTTCTTTTCCATCCAGCTGGGCGATGTTCCGGTGCCGGTGATGGCGCTCGAGTATGTCGGGATGACCAAGAGTTGGCTCTACTGGCCAATCTTTGCCATCTGGGAGCCCGGGGTTTGGTCAATGCGCCTGCCGGTGTGTTTTGTCGGCGTGCTGACCCTGCTCGTATTCGCTGCCACGGTGCGCCGCGCTTCGAGCGGCCCGCTGGCGGTCTGCGCCGCCCTGCTGCTGGCTACCGACGCGACCTTTCTCCTGACCAATACCTTTGACTGGGGGCCGGTTTGCCTGCTGTTGCTGGCGACGGCGGGCATTTCCTTTTTCCTCCAGCGATTTGTCGCCACGGGCAGGAGGGGCTTGCTGGCCGCCGCGTTCTTTATTGCCGGGGTGGCGGTATGGCACAAAGCGTTGTTCTTTGCCGTGCTTGTGGGTATGGCGGCCGGGTGGGTGACGGCTTTCCACGAGCAAGTCCGCCCGCGCTTGGTTTGGAGGAACTTCGTGGTGGCCTCTCTCGCCTTCTGCCTGGGCGCGGCTCCGCTGATTGCGTTTAACATTCATGCCCCGCTGGCCACCTTCCGAGCCGCCCAGCAACTCCCGCCGACGCCGTTCAGCGAAAAGCTAATGATGTTGCGCAACACGTTGAACGGCCGCGCCTTGGAGCATTACATGATCCGCAGCGAGCCGGGCGAACGGATTCCACTGACCGGCGCCCCGCTGGAGGAGTTGGTAGAGAGTTGGTACCGGGAAACGTCGCTGTTTCCGGGAAGCTTCCTGCTTGGCGGTCTGGTTCTCTCGCTCCTGGTTTTTCCGTTTCTCGGCCGATCCCGGCTATTTCCTCTGCTGCTGTTTGGTTGGGTCGCCTCCGGGGTCGCCGCCGGCTTGATGCTGGCCTTCCGCAGCGCCGGGGGCGGCCCCCACCACACCGTTCTGTTGTACCCGGCTCCTCACCTGCTGGTGGCCGGTACAGCTTTTGCGCTGTTGGAGCGGTTCCGAAAGGCGCTGCTCCTCGCCGTTGCTGGATGCGCGCTGGTGGCTGCATCCAACCTGCTGCTGCTGGCGCAATATCACTCTGCGGCGCGATCGAATGGATTCAGCGTGTACTGGACCGACGCCCTGGACAATCTCGCCGCGGCGGTCCGCGAGTCGCCGCTGCCCGTCGTGGCGCTG
>DATMAF010000401.1:0-4613 GCA_035560315.1 Terriglobia bacterium
GATGGCGATACCCTTTGGTCTCCCCGCGCAGCACCTTCTGCGCCAGCAGCGCCTCGCGCCACAGCGCCACCAATCCTTTGGAGTCCAGTAGCGACGGATGCAGCGACCACAGCCTCATCACTCACCACTCGCTACCCGCCATTCGCCGGTTTCCAGCGCAGGATGGGTTTGCGGGCGGCCTGCACCTCGTCCAGGCGGCCCACGCGCGTCGAGTGCGGCGCACGCAAGACCAGTTCCGGCTCTTGCTCCGCCTCGCGGGCAATGGACTGGAGCGCGTCGATCAGTAAATCGAGCTCCTGCTTGCTCTCGCTCTCGGTCGGCTCGATCATCAGCGCGCCGGGAACGATCAGCGGGAAGCTCACGGTGTAGGGGTGGAAACCGTAGTCGATCAGCCGCTTGGCGATATCGCCGGTGCGCACACCGTGCCTCGCCTGGCGCTTGTCGGAAAAGACGCACTCGTGCAGCGTGGGCGAGGAATACGGCAACTCATAGTGCCCTTCGAGGCCCTTGCGAAGATAGGCGGAGTTGAGCACAGCGTCTTCGGTTGACTGCCGCAGGCCGTCGCGCCCGTTGGCCAGGATGTACGCCAGCGCCCGCACCAGCATACCGTAGTTGCCGTAAAAGGCCCGCACCCGCCCGATGGATTGCGGCTGGTTGTAATCGAGGGCCAGCGCGCCGTCCGGTTTCTCCACCACGCGCGGAACGGGCAGGAACGGCTCCAGGTTCTTCTTCACCGCCACCGGCCCCGCGCCCGGCCCGCCACCGCCGTGCGGCGTCGAGAAGGTCTTGTGCAGATTGAGGTGCAGCACGTCCACGCCGAAATCGCCGGGGCGGCTCACTCCCACCAGCGCGTTCATATTGGCGCCGTCCATGTAGACCAGCCCGCCGCGCGCATGCACCATCGCGGCGATCTCGGCGATCTGGTCTTCAAAGACGCCCAGCGTGTTGGGGTTGGTGAGCATCAGCGCAGCGACGTCCTCATTCATGGCCCGGTCGAGCATTGCCAGGTCCACCGTGCCGCGCGCGTTCGATGCGATGCTCTGCGTCTGATAGCCCACCTGCATCGCCGAGGCCGGATTGGTGCCGTGCGCTGAATCCGGGATCAGCACGCGGCGGCGGGGGTTGCCCTTCGATTCCAGATACGCCCGCACCAGCAGCAGGCCGGTCAGCTCGCCGTGCGCCCCGGCGGCCGGTTGCAGCGTGATGGCGTCCATGCCGGTGATTTCCAGGAGGCATTCCGCCAGGCGCTGCATGACGCGCAGGCAACCCTGCGACAGCTCCTCCGGCTGCAACGGGTGGGCGTTGGCGATGCCCTCCAGCCGCGCCACCACTTCATTGATCTTGGGGTTGTACTTCATGGTGCAGGAGCCGAGCAGGTAGGCGCCGGTGTCGACGCCGTAGTTCCACGTGGAGAGCCGCGTGAAGTGGCGCACCACTTCAATCTCGCTGACCTCCGGGAAGCCCTCGATGCCGCCGCGCACGGCGCCCGCACCGAGCACAACCGCCGGATCGACTGCGGGCACGTCCAGCGGCGGAAGCCGGAAGGAGTCCTTGCCCGGGGCGCTGCGCTCGAAGATCAGCGCTTCGTTCTGCGTAACGTGCCGCCGCGCCTTCTTGATATCCTGATCGGCCATCGGGTACCGTCTAACTAACTCGAATAAATCTCCACCAACCGGTCGATACGGTCGCGCGGCGCGGTTTCCGTGAAACACAGCAGCACGTCGCCGGCGAGTTCGGGGTAATAACGGCCCAGCTCCAGCCCGCCGATGAGTTTCTCCGCCGCCAGCCGCTCCGCCGTTCCCCGCTGCGCAACTCCCCGAATCACTACTTCATTGAAGAACGGTCCGGAGAAGCGGCGCGACGCCCCCGCCCGTTCAAAGCGCTCCGCCGCATACTGCGCTTTGGCCAGATTCTGCAACGCCAGTTCGCGCAATCCCTGCTTTCCGTAAGTCGACAGAAAGATCGTTACCATCAGGGCGCACAGCGCCTGGTTGGTGCAGATGTTGGAGGTGGCCTTCTCGCGGCGGATGTGCTGCTCGCGCGTGGCCAGCGTGAGGCAGAAGCCGCGCTCGCCGTTGGCGTCCGTCGTCTGGCCCACCAGCCGCCCCGGCATGTTGCGCACAAATTTTTCTCGCGTTGCCAGGAAGCCGACATACGGCCCGCCGAAACTCAGCGGCACGCCGAGCGATTGCGCTTCCCCGGCCACGATGTCGGCCTCGGCCGGCGGCCGCACGATGCCGAGCGAGGCGGGCTCGGCGATCATGACGATCAACAGCGCACCCGATTCGTGCGCCAGCGCCGCGGCGGCGGTGACATCTTCGATGACTCCGAAAAAGTTCGGCGACTGGACCACCACCGCGGCCAGATCATCTCCTTTGGCTTTCGCCAGCGCGCCTTCGGCCACCCGGCCGTCCTCGCCGTAGGGCATCTCTTCGATGGTCATGCCTTGATGCCGCAGGTAGGTGTCCAGCACCTGGCGATACTCCGGATGCACCGACCGCGCCACCGCCGCGCGATGGCGACCGGTGGCGCGCACCGCCATCATGACCGCCTCAGGCAAGGCGGTGGAGCCGTCATAGAGCGAGGCATTGGCCACCTCCATGCCGGTTAACTGGCAGATCAGCGTTTGGAATTCAAAGATGGCCTGCAGCGTCCCCTGGCTGATCTCCGGCTGGTAGGGAGTGTACGCCGTATAGAACTCGCTGCGGGAGATGAGCGCGTCCACCACCGCCGGCCGAAAGTGGTCATAGGCCCCGGCCCCCAGGAAGCTGGTGAAGCCCCGAGCGTTTTCGGCGGCGCGCTCCAGAAAGTAGCGCAGCACCTCGGGCTCCGACCAGCCCGGCTCCAGATTCAATTCCCGGCGCAAGCGGGCTGGCTCCGGGATGCCGGCAAAGAGCTGCTCGATCGAGTCGCAGCCAACGGCCGCCAGCATGGCGCGGCGCTCTTCGGGAGATTTCGGGAGATAGCGCATCGATGGGACTTGCCTTCAACGGGGCGGCCCGGATTCAGCCGTGCGTTTCCTCGCGGACATATTGCTCGTACTGCTCCGCCGTCATCAGGCCCTCCGGCAGGGCCGGCGAAGCCAGCTTCACTTTCACCATCCAGGCTTTGCCGTGCGGGTCCTGATTGATCCATTCCGGGGAATCCCCCAGCGCGGTGTTGACTTCCGTCACGCTGCCGGAAACCGGAGAGAAGATATCCGAGACGGCCTTCACGGATTCGACCGAGCCGCAGGGCTTCCCCGCCTCCACCCTGCTGCCCACCTTGGGTAACTCGACAAAGACAATGTCGCCCAGTTCCTTCTGGGCGTGTTCCGTGATGCCCACTGTGGCCGTCTCGCCTTCAAGCAGCACCCATTCGTGCTCGCGGGTGTAACGATAATTCGCTGGATACATGCTCTCCCCGTGTGTTATGTCGGTCTTCGGTAGAACGGCGTTGGGACGATCTCTGCCGCCGCCAGCGCGCCGCGAATCCGAATCTCGATGCGCTTTCCCGGCTGGGCCAGTTCGGCGGGCAGCCACGCCAGGCCGATGTTTTTCTTCAAGTACGGCGCGTAGGAACCGCTGGTTACCCGGCCCACTTCCTGGTTCTGTGAAAAGACCGGCGCGCCGTCGCGGGCAATGGCGCGGTCCACCATACAAAAGCCCGCCAGCTTTCTGCTCACGCCGGTTTGCTTCTGCTGCGCCAGAACCTCCCGGCCCAGGAACTCGCCCTTGTCGAGCTTGGTGATCCAACCGAGGCCGACTTCGAGCGGCGTGGTCTGCTCGTTCATGTCGTTGCCGTAGAGGAGCATGCCGGCCTCCAGGCGCAGCGTGTTGCGCGCTCCCAGCCCGCACGGCAGCAGGCCCTCGCTCCGGCCCGCCTCCAGCAGCTTATGCCACAGCCGCTCGCTCTCGCCGGCTGGAAGGTAAATCTCGAAGCCATCCTCGCCGGTGTAGCCGGTGCGGGCAATCCAGCACGGTGTGTCCGCCACCGTGCCGCGCACAAACCAGTAGTACCGGACGGCGCCGAGATCGGTGTCCACCAGCGGCTGGAGGATGGCGAGGCTGCGGGGGCCTTGCAGCGCCAGTTGCGAGGTCTGCTGGCTGATGTCGCGCACGGTCGCGCCGGTCTCGTTGTGCTTCCGAATCCAGTCCAGGTCCGCTTCGCGCCGCGAGGCGTTGATGCACAGCAGGTAGCGTTCCTCCTCGACCTTATGAACCAGCAAATCGTCCACGATGCCGCCGCGATCGTTCAGCAGCGCGGAGTACTGCGCTTGCCCCTTGCGCAATCGGGAAACATCATTCGAGCTGACCTTCTGCAACAAGGCCAGGGCGCCGGCGCCTTCCACCTCCAGGCGCCCCATGTGGCTGACGTCGAACAGGCCCGCCCGGGTGCGCACCGCCATATGCTCGGCGACAATGCCGGAGTATTCGACCGGCATCTCCCAGCCTCCGAACGGCACCATGCGCGCCCCCATCTGCCGGTGGGTTGCGTTCAATGCCGTCTTGCGAAGTCCGGTTGTGGGGGCAGTCGCGCTGGCCACAAAACCTCTCTCCGGCGGGAAAAGATCGAAGGATTCTGACCGTAACACACCGTTCCGAAGCCCGTCAAGGAGCGGCGGCTCATGGAGC
>DATMAF010000402.1:0-5377 GCA_035560315.1 Terriglobia bacterium
CCGCCGCTCCTCACCGCGGCTGCCGCTCGCCATTCCCATCGTGCTGAAGGGCACAGACACCTCCGGGCGGACATTCATTGAACATACCCACACCCTTCTCATCAATCAGGCCGGCTTGAAAACGATTTCACGGCAATCGCTGGAAGTGGGGGCGAGATTGCAAATCGCCGTCCCGAGCCGGCAGCGCGTCTCCTGGGCCAGCGTCGCCTGGGTGGGAAACCGCAAGGGCGAGGGCCAGGAAGTGGGCATTGCGCTGGAGCAGACCGATGATTTCTGGGGGGTGCAGTTCCCCTCCGGGCCGACCGAACCAAAGACTGCCTCTGCTGCCTCGCCGCACCCCGCCTCTCCCGTAGCGGAGCCGTCATCCAGCGCCACGGGACAGGAATCGGGCCAGCGGACTCGGAGCAGCTCTCGGGAGGGAGAATCCGGCACCTCAGACAAACTCTCCGGCGTCTTGCGGGAACTGGCGGAAACCGCGCTGCGGGATTGCCTGGAAGAGGCCCTCCGCACCCTGCGGGAGCGAGCCAGCGAGATTCAGTCGGCTTCCAGCGGCGATTTCGTGATGCAATTGCAAGCCTCCATGGAACAAGCCCTCTCGGCGGCCGCTGAACGCCTGGAACTGCTGGCTGCGGAAATCGCTTCCCGCCACCAGCAAGTTTGGGAGCAGAATCTGACAATGCAGTGCCGCGCAGCGGAAGAGCGGTTGCAGGCGCGCTGGAAGGAACAGGAGCAGGCGATTGCCGCCAGCATGGCAAGGATGCGCCAGGAACTGGCGGAGCGGATGACTGCCGCCAGCCGATCCTTACACGGCGAGTAACCGAAGCCGGTTGTGAAACACGCGTCCTCACCGCTCAAAATGGGTCTGATTATCCTATTTTCAGAATATGCCGCGTCCCATCGCCTGCATTGCCAATAACGGCTAACTGGCTCACCTGCAATGCGCACAAAATAGTAGAAATATTCTCTTTTCTCTCGCAGGAAATCCTCTCCGGCGCCCCAAAATACCTCCAGGAATTGGAGTATCTGTCTGATATTTCACAGGTTAATTTATATTTTCGTACTGGTTTTATGTTGGCACGGAACGTGCTCATTGCATAGGCACATAAAAGGATTGAGTGTGTTTTCAAGTAACGGGAAAGAACGTCTTCCCGCAGAGTTGGATCACGGTAGCGAACAGGCGGAGGAGGATCGGATGAGAGGACGAAAGTATTGCGCGACGGTAGTTGCACTTTGGGCTGCGGCGGTCCTACTGCCTTTATTTCCGGGTTTGGTCCAAGCGCAGGTGTCGGCCATTTCGCGGAAATACACCAAGAGCGTACAGGATTTTGATCTGGGGACGTTTTTCAACACCAACGACACCACCCCACCCGATCAGGTGCAACTGAACGCGGTCGCTTCCACCTTCCCGGTGATGTGGGTCGCCAATGCGGGCGAGGATACCGTCTCGAAGATCGACACTAACACGGGGGCAACCCTGGCGCGGTACCGCACGTGGTTTAGTTCCTCTCCGGTTGGCGGCTGTGTCGCGTCCCATCTGGGAAATGCCTACGCCTCGGCGGCTCCCTCCCGCACGGCGGTGGACGGCTCTGGCAACGTCTATGTTGCCAACCGGCACTTTGACAATCGCCCGGCCGAGATCGTGAAGATTCTGGCCGAGGGGTTCATCGACCGCAACGGCAATGGCGTTCCGGATACCTCCACGGGCCACGCGGATTTGAAGCCGATTGTCGATGCCAACGCGGACTGTATTATCCAAAGCAACGAGATCAGCGATGAGCGGATCGCCTGGGTGGCTCGCGTGGGGCCCAACAACGGCCTGGGCCGCAGCCTTTCCATTGACGGGCCGGGCAACCTGTGGTTGGGGCTTTACAATAACGGGACTTACTATAAGGTTAGCAGCGTCGATGGCACAGTTCTCGACGGACCGATCCCGGCGTGCGACAAAGACAACCCAGGTTTCTGCAACACGCCGTACGGCAGTCTGGTGGATCAAAACGGCACGCTGTGGGGTGCTTCGCTGAGCAACACGCTCTTTCGCATGGACACCAATAACACCGCCGACCGCGACGTCTACACGCACGCCGGTGGCGACTACGGAATCGCCATCGGGACCCAGGGTGGGGTTGTGCATGCCTACCAGGCCAACTATTCAGGACTGACCTACACGGATTTCAACAGTTCCACGCTGACCTTTTCCACGCCCGCTGCGGTCAGCTTTTCCTCCCTGGGCATAGCCGTTGACGGCGCGGGAAACATCGCGGTGGGAAACTGGGGAAGCGGCGGTTTCACGAAGTTTACCTCGGCCGGCGCCGTCATCTGTTCCGCGCCGAACCAGGCGGGTACCGGGGAGGTGCGGGGGGTGCAGATCGACTCCAACCAGGACGTCTGGCTGATTCACCGCACCACCGCCAACATCTCCAAATTTGACGGCGACACCTGCGCTCCCCTGGGGGTTTTCCCGGTGGGCGACCAGCCATATACCTACACCGACGCCACCGGCATCCAGCGCTTCACCACCACGGACCGCACCGGAAATTGGCGCGTTGTCCAGGACAGCGGGCTGAGCACCAACGTCTGGCAAAAAATCTTCTGGAACACCGAGCCGCAAGCCTCCGAGCCGGCAGGCACGGAAATCGCCGTGGAGGCGCGCACCGCCGCCACCCAGGCAGGACTGGCCGCTGCCGTCTTTGGTCCCGTCACCAATGACGGGGCGCTCTGTCAGGCAGGCCGCTGGATCGAGGTTAAGGCCAACCTCTCCACCACCATAGACGTTTCCCCGGTTCTTTCTGACATCACGGTGGTGGGCAAGTGTGACACCAACAGCGATGGCATCGTCAACATGACGGATATCAACGCCATCAATGCGGCACGTAACACCCCCGCCGCCGGGGCCTGCGATGCGCGGGATGCGGATAGCGACGGGCTCATCACGACCAACGACTCGCGCGCTTGCGTCGTGAAATGCACCAAGCCGCGATGCCAGTGACTGCGGTCCACCGATCCCCCGGCCCGGAATCCGGGCAGCGTTGCGAGTGAATTTGGGAGGAACACATGAAGCGTTTCGTACTCATTGCCGTTTTGCTCGTGGCGGCCGCAATGTCCGCGACACCGCTGCGCGCCGACCTGCTGACCTTTGATCCCTTAAACCAAACGGTTCCCCTGGGCACCCAGGCCTCCGTGACGATTTTGTTCGACACGCCCATCGTGGGCGATTTTGACCTGGTGGTGAACTGGAATCCGTCGATCCTGGCGTTCGACTCCTACGTCCTGGGCAGCCTGCTGGGGGATCCCCTGCTCGGCGAAGCTATCGATGGCTTCGCACTGGCGGCGGCTTCGCTGGGTGTGTTTGAAATCTCCCTGCTCCTGCCGGCGGAATTGAGCGCGTTGCAAGGGGCTGGGCCGATTGACTTCTTTACCATTACCTTTGACACCATCGGCGTGGGAACCAGCCCGCTGACGTTCTCCGCTCCTGCGGGAGCAACTTTTATCCCGATCGGGAACGAGGAAGGCATCCAGCGGGACTTCTCGGCGGATACGGGCAGCATCACAGTGCAATCGCGGGACGGACAAGTTCCGGAGCCGGCCTCGCTGTTGCTGCTGACCGCAGGGCTGGCCGCCATGGCGACACGGCTGCGTCGCCGCGCGTGATCTAGAAACTGCAAACGCTTTCCCAAGGGGCCCCCGGCAGATTTTCATGCTGTGCGGCCCCTTTGCTTTTGCGACGCTCTTTGCTACCCCGATTCTCAATCCCTTTTCACGGGAGGACGCTGGATGCAGGAAGGAAAACGAACAACCGTAGGATGGCTGGCAGCGGCCGTCATAGCGCTCGCCACCGCGACGCCGGCCGCTGCGCAAGGACTCTTTCCTATCCGGCAGAACGGCCGGTTTGGCTTGATGAATCAATCCGGGCAAGTGGTGGTCCCGGCCCGTTTTGATCAGCTGATGCCCTTCTCCGAAGGCTTGGCTGCGGCCCGGGTCGGCAAGAAATGGGGATACATCGACACCCGCGGGACATGGGTGATCCCGCCTGAATTTGAATTGGGATTAATGCCGCCCTTCTGCGGCTCGGGTGCTTTCGGGCTGTTTGACGGGAAACGCGCCATTCTGAACCGGGACGGGAAGCTCCAGCCGGTTCCTCTCCCGCAGTCGCTCGAGTACGTTACACCGTGCGGGGAGGGCCTGATCGGCTTCGCGGAGGAAAACTCGGGTTGGGGATTCATCGACGGCACAGGCACGGTGGTCATCCCGCCGCAGTTCCGCGGCGCCCGGCAATTCGCGGAAGGCTTGGCCGCGGTCTCGGACAACAGCAGGAAATGGGGGTTCATCGACAAGTCCGCCCGCTTCGTGATCCCGCCGCAGTTCGATTCCGCTACCTACTTCTCGGAAGGCCTGGCGCCTGTCAAAGTCGGGGACCTGTGGGGATACATCGACAAGTCGGGCCAGTTCGTCATCCCGGCCCGGCTGCTGACCGCCTCGGCCTTTTCCGAAGGGCTGGCCAGCTTCGCCGAACTGCATAACGGCGTCTATCGCTGGGGATTCATTGACCGACAGGGAAAGGTGGTGGTGCAACCCGCCTATGCGTTTGTGGGGAACTTTCATAACAGCCGCGCGCTGGTGGTGATCAACGGAAAGTCCGGTTATATCGATCCGCAGGGACGAATGGTGATTCCGGCGAGTTGGCCGTGGGCGGGAGAGTTCCAGGATGGCCTGGCTGCGGTACGGAACACGGAAGACGGAATTGAATATGAAATGTACATTGATACCACCGGCAAAACGGTTTGGAAATCGAAGCGTTAGTTCGGGGAACCGCTGCGGGAAGCCGGTTCGTTCGGGGCGCCGGCTCTGGAGCTGCATTCTGCTGCTGATGGCCGGGTTTTCGGCCGCGGCGGAGGCGGCTTCTGTCCGCGGCTTTGTGCGGGATGCCACGGGGCTTTCGGTCCTGGGGGCCAGCGTCCGCTTGGCGGATGCTGACGGCCGCGCGTTGGCTGAATCACGCACCGGAGCCGGCGGCGGATTTGCATTCGACGCCGTTGCCCCCGGCCGCTACCAGCTCCTGGTGGAGGCTGCCGGTTTCGAACGGAAGAAAATTGCCGTTGAGGCCACAGAGGGCGGGGCGATTCCACTCCACGTGCAACTGGAACTGGCGGCGATCGCTTCCTCCATTACGGTAACCGCAACACGGGGCTCCGTCGAGGACGTGGAAACCTCCAGCCATGTCGTGAGCGTTGCCGACAGCAGCAAATTCGCCACCCTTCCGCTGCCCACGGTGGCCAGCGCCTTGCACCAGGAGCCGGGCGTCTTCATTCAAGAAACGACCTTCGGACAGGCTTCCCCCATTCTGCGCGGGCTCACCGGCTACCAGACGCTGATCCTCTTT
>DATMAF010000403.1:0-3649 GCA_035560315.1 Terriglobia bacterium
GGGAAGACCTACCACCTGGAGCCGCCGTTCTTTGTCCTGGCCACCCAGAACCCCATCGAACTGGAAGGCACCTACCCCCTGCCGGAGGCGCAGCTGGACCGGTTCATGTTCAATATTCTGATGGGCTACTTGAGCGAAGATGAGGAAATCGACGTCGTCCACCGGACGACCACCGAAGACCTGCCGACGCCAGAGCCCGTGACCAACGCCGCCGAGGTGCTTCTTTTCCAGAAGCTGATCCGCAAGGTGCCCATTGCGGAGAGCGTCAGCCGCTATGCGGTGCAGCTTTCGCGCGCCACGCGGCCGGGATCGCGGGAAGCGCCGGACTTTGTCAACAAGTACGTCAGCTACGGCGTCAGCGTGCGCTCGGCACAATATCTGGCTCTGGGCGGCAAGGCGCTAGCGGTGCTGGAGGGCCGCTACAATGTTTCTTGCGAGGACATCCAGCGGCTGGCCGCCCCGATCATGCGCCACCGCATCCTGAAGAATTTTCACGCCGAGTCCGACGGCGTGACCTCCGACGAGATCGTGCGCCGTTTGATTGAGACGGTGCCCGTCCCCAAGTCGGGGTTATAAGCCGGAGGAGTGCGCCGGGAGGAACATGAGTTTTCTGGGACGGATTCCCTTTGGCAAAGAAGCCGCCGAATCCCTGCGCCGGGTGGTCGGCGGCGGGGAGACGGGGCGGACCGGCGGCGATGTGTATCGCTACCTCGATCCCAAGGTGCTGTCGCGCATCGCCAACCTGCAATTGATCGCCAAAACCGTGGTAACGGGATTCGTCCTGGGCCTGCATCGCTCGCCGCAAACCGGGGTCAGCATCGAGTTCACCGAGTATCGCCCCTACAGCCCCGGCGATGACCCGCGCGGGATCGACTGGAACGTCTACGCCCGGAGCGATCGCCACTATCTGAAGAAATACCGGGGCGAGACCAATACCGAGGTGTACTTGCTGGTGGATGCCAGCGCCTCCATGGGATACCGGTCGCAGAACGGACACCCCACGTTGACGAAGTTCGAGTACGCCAGTTATCTGGCCGCTTCCCTGGCGCACTTTGTCTCCGAGCAGCGCGACTCGGCGGGGCTGGTTTTGTTTGACACGGAACTTCGGGAAGCGATCCCGGCGCGCAGCCGGCGCGGGCAATTGCTGCGCATCTTGCACGCTCTGGACCGCGCCCGCCCGGGCAAAGGTACGGATCTGGCCGGTTCGCTGCATCGCGTGCGTCAGTTCTTGCACCGGCGCTGCATCATCATCCTGATTTCGGACTTTTATGAAACTCCGGACAAGATCATGAACGCCATCCGGGAGTTGCAGTTCGGCGGCAACGACCTGATTCTGTTTCACCTGCTGGATCCCTCCGAGTTGCGATTCTCGCTGCCGAGCCCCGCCCTGCTGGAGGACTCCGAGACCGGCGAGGTGATGGAGATCATTCCGGAGGCCGTTTCCAAACAGTATCAGAATTTGCTGGAAGAGCACATTGCCGCTCTGGGCCAGCAGTCGCGCGCCTCGCGCATTGACTATCAAGTGCTCGACACCAGCCGTCCGCTGGACTACGCCCTGTTTACATATCTTTCCGCGCGGCATCGCCGCGCCTGAGAGGCGGATCGCGGCGGCGGGAAGGATGGGAGAGTTTCATGGGCTTGTTGGCCCCATGGTTTCTGGCAGGAGCGCTGGCGGTGGGGATTCCCATCTGGGTGCATCTGATCCGCCGCGAGCAGGCCCTGCGGCTGCCGTTCAGCTCGCTGATGTTTCTCCAGCGGGTCCCGATCAAGTCGGTCTACCGGCGGCACCTCAAACATCTGCTGCTGCTGGCCATGCGGGTGTTGATGATTCTGCTGCTGGCGCTGGCCTTTGCCCGCCCCTACATTCCCGGCTCCGTTTTGCCGGCGGTCGCCGAGGGCGGCAACCGCCGGGTGGCCATCGTGCTCGACAATTCCATGAGCATGCAGGTGGGCGACCGCTGGGAACGCGCCCTGGAGGCGGCCCAGGAGGCGATTGGCAGGCTTGGGGAGAACGATCAGGGCGAGATTATCACCTTCGCCGCCGACTTCGAGGTGCGCAATCTGCCGACCAGCGACCAGGGCGCCCTGCTGGCCACCCTGGAGAGCATAACCCCCTCGGCCTCCACCACCTCCTACGAGCACGCCTTCCGGGCCATGGAGCGCGTCAGCGAGGACTCCGACCGCCCGGTGGCCGTGGTGTTGATCTCCGACATGCAGAAGGCAGGGTTGGGAACCGCAGCCCAATCCCTGACGCTGCCGCCGCTCGCCGAGTTCCGGGCGGTGGATGTTTCCGGCGGCACCGTCCCGAACTGGGCGGTGCAGGATGTGCGGGTTCTGCCGCGCATCTACCGCCAGCGTTACCCGGAGCGGCTGCTGGTGCAATTGCGGGGCTACGGAACCGAAGAGACCACCAAAGAAGTGTTGTTTACCCTGACCGACAAGCTGATCCAGCGCAAGTCCGTGACCATTCCAGCCGGGGGGATAGCGACCGTGGAGTTTGAAGGCTTCGACGTGCCCCAAGGTTCCAACCGCGGCCTGATCCGCATCGCCCCGGCGGACGCCTTGCCGGCGGACGATTCCTACCAGTTCACCCTGGAACGGCGTGAGCCTTACCGGTTACTGTTTCTCCATCCCGGCGGCGAGACGGCTGAGTTATACTATGTGCGTAACGCGCTCGGGGCGGAATCCAATTCACCCTGGGTTCTCGATGCTCGCACTCCTGCCGAAGCGCTTTCGTTCCCGATGAGCAGTTACGCGGCTGTGATTCTCAGCAACGTGGACCGGCTTCCCCCCGAACTGGCGGGAGAGGTGCGGAAGTTGCTGGAGCGAGGAGGCGGGCTGGTGATCACCGCAGGCAACCGATTCCCTGCCCGGGCGCTCGAAGAGCAGTTGCAGGATTTCTGGCCGGCCCGTGCGCGCGAGCGAAGGACGCTCACGCGCGACGACGAACGGTTGGTCCTGCTGGGCGAGTTTGACCGCGATCACCCCATCTTCCGCGACCTGGAAGAGACGGGGACGCAATCGCTGCGGGCCGTCGAGTCCTATGCCTACATCCGGTTGCAGCCGGAACACCAGGTGCTGCTGAAGTTCGCCAATGGCGAGCCCGCTTTGGTGGAACGACCCTGGGCCGCCGGCAGAGTCCTGCTCTTTGCCTCGGCGTTCGATAACGTGTGGAGCGATTTCCCCCTCCACCCCGTGTTCGTTCCTTTCCTTCACCAATTGATCCGGTATGCCGCGCAGTTACCTTCCGAGCCGGCCGCCTATCGCATTCCAACCACGATCTCACTGGCAAACTACACCCGCGGGCTGGTCGGGACCGCCGGCAGAACCTGGGACATCGTCGGACCGGACGGCAAGCGCGTGGTGCCGCTGGAACAGGAACGCCGCGCCGACTTTCTGGTCTTGAACCAGCCGGGATTTTACAGTTTGCGATTGCAGGATCAGGAACGTTGGATCGCCGCCAACCCGGACCCGCAGGAATCCGATTTGACGCCGCTGGCAGCCGAAGACCGCGCCCTGTGGATACCCACCGGGCAGTCGGCGGGAAGCGCCGCGGCAGTCGCCGCGACCGCCGCCGAATCCGAAAAGCGGCAGGCGATCTGGTGGTACCTGCTGCTGCTGGCGCTGTTGGTGGCGGCGGTGGAAATCT
>DATMAF010000404.1:0-2894 GCA_035560315.1 Terriglobia bacterium
AACCCGCAACAGGATTCGGGTGGTGCGGCGCGCCTCTTTGGGAATCTGGTTGCAAGACATCCCGTAGCCCCAAGCCCACAAGCTGGCTAAATCCAATGTGAATCATCGGCCAACGGCTTGCCGGCATTAGCGGAAATCTTCGGTGTACTGCCAGGAAAGGTGCAGGGAGGGCAGCTTGCTCTCACCATCGGCGACCGCAGAGTTCGATGGTTATTTTTTATGCTAACCAATTTGGTATCAATATGATCCGCCTATACGAACATCTAAAGCTTTACTGTATTGCGGAGCCTTGGCAAAACCTGGGTGCAAAGCCTGCGGAGATTCAGCGACCGCCGCAGGATGAGGGCCCCCACGGTTAGCACGGTTATGAGGTGGAGGTTGGTTCGGATGAGTTTTGGGAGGACCGGGGTGCCTCACAGGCCGCCAGGGGATTTTCCCAGGAGGCTTCGGTCCGGTTGCGCCCTCCCTGCTTTGCCAGGTACAAGGCGGCGTCGGTGCATTTCAAGAGCGCCTCGATCGATATGGAATCGGGGTGGCTGCACACGGAAACGCCAATGCTGATCGTAACCGGGATGCGCTCCGCCCCGACTTCCAGGGGCGAATCCGCGATGGCGCGGCGGAGGCGCTCCGCTTCCTTGCGAGCGTCATCCTGGCGGCTGTTGGGAAGCACGACCAGGAATTCTTCCCCGCCGTATCGCCCGATGGAGTCATACGGCCGCAGATTCGTGCGCAGGCGGCGCACCGCTTCCCGCAGCACCGCGTCGCCCGCCATGTGGCCATAGCGGTCATTGATCGTTTTGAAGTGGTCGATGTCCAGCATCAAGACCCCGACGGACAAGCGTTCCCGTTTGCAGCGGGCGAGCTCCGCATGGAGAATCTCGAGGATGGCGCCGTGGTTCCAGACTCCGGTCAAGGAATCATGGCTGGCCTGGTACTGCAACCGGTCGCGGGTCCGCAGCAGGTCTTCCTGAAGATTCAGAATGCGTTCTCCGGTGCGCAGGCGGGCGCGGAGTTCGTTGGAATCGAGCGGCTTGGTGAGGTAGTCGTCCGCTCCGGCGGCCAGTCCCTCCAGCACGTCTTGCTTCTGAAACTTGGCCGTTATCATCATGATATAGGTATAAAACGGGTCGCTGCGCTGGCGGATGGCCCGGCAAATCTGGGCGCCGTCCATGCCCGGCATCATCCAGTCCAGGATCACCAGCCGCGGCGCATCCTCGCTTTGTAAGATGGACCAGGCTTCGTTGCCGTCGGCGGCGGAAACCACTTCGTATCCCCACTTCCCAAGAAACGTCTCCAGGATGCGGCGGTTGACCGGGTCGTCATCGGCAATCAGCACCTTCACAGCGCCACTTCCTTCCGCAGCCCCGTTTCGATCTCCTGCAACGCCTCCAGCAGTGAACGGAGCTTTTCTTCAAGTTGCAACAGGACTTCCGGCGCGCGCAGCAAATCGCCCCGGCGCCCCATCGTTTCCAGTTGCTGGGCATCCTGGAAGGGTCCGGGCGCTCCAAAGCTCCCCACCGATCCTTTGAGCAAGTGGGCTGAGCGTTCCAGTTGCTGGGCATCGTTGGCTTTGATAGCTTCCCGGATGGCTTCCAGCATCGCAGGGCAGTCCTGGCGGAAGACCGCCGCGACTTCGAGAAAGAGTCTCTCATCGCCATCGAACAGTTCCAGGACCTGCTCGCGCGTCGGCAGCTCCGCCGGCCCCCCGGAACCGCCCGCCGCGTCGGTTGCGGCAGGGACTCCGACGCATTGTTCCACCAAGTTCACCAGGTCGGCAGCGCGGATGGGCTTGGAAATATAGGCGTCCATCCCCGCCGCCAGGCACCGTTCCCGGTCGCCCTTCATAGCGTGAGCCGTCATCGCCACAATCGGAATGTGCCGTCCCGAGCCGCGTTCTTGGGAGCGAATGGCGGCGGTGGCTTCGAAGCCATCCATCTCCGGCATCTGCACATCCATCAGGATCAGGTCAAAGCCTTCCGGCCCCGCTTTGGTATAGGCCTGCACCGCCTCCTTGCCGTTGCCTGCGACGACGACGCGGTGCCCCTGCTTTTCCAGCAGCCGTAACGCCACGGTCTGATTGACCGGGTTGTCTTCTACCAGCAGAATGCGCACGCCTCGCCGCCGCTCATTCGCCGGGCGGCTGGAGGAAATGCGGATTTTCTTCGTCCTCCGCGCCTCCCCTCCCAGGACGGAAAGGATGGCCTCCAGCAGTTCTCCGCGCCGGATGGGCTTGATGAGATAAGCCGCCACGCCAAGTTCCTTGCACCGGGCAATGTCGCCGGGACGAGCCGCCGAGGTCAGCATCAGGATGGTGGAGCCTTCCATGCCCAACTCCGACTGAATCTTGCCGGCGACTTGGAAGCCGTCCATGCCGGGCATGTTCACATCCAGAAGAATCAGCGGAAACGGTTTGTTGGCCGCTTGCGCCTGCCGGATCGCTTCCAGCGCCTCCGGCCCGCTTGCCACCCCCGTCGGATGCATTCCCCATCGGGTCAGGATCTCCTCCAGAATGCGCCGGTTGGTGGCGTTGTCATCCACCACCAGGACCGGCAGGTCGATCAATCGCACGGGTTCTTGGGGCGGCGCTTTGGGGGATGCGCTGGCGGCGCGCCGGAATCGCGCGGTGAAGTAGAAGGTGCTGCCCACGCCGGGTTCGCTTTCCGCCCAGACCTTGCCATGCATGAGCTCCACCAGGCGGGAGACAATGGCCAGGCCCAGTCCTGTCCCGCCGTATTGGCGGGTGGTGGAGGAGTCCGCCTGGGTAAAGGCCTCGAAGATGGTGTCCAGCTTGTCGGCGGGAATGCCGATGCCGGTGTCGCGCACAGCAAACCGCAGGCACACTTCCTCGGGTTCCTCGGATTCCACGCCCACCTCCAGCGCCACTTCGCCGCGAG
>DATMAF010000405.1:0-11142 GCA_035560315.1 Terriglobia bacterium
CTGTCAAGTGCCAATCGACACGGACGCCGCCGGCGCTGCTGCGGCTTCCCCGGGAGTGCCCTGCGGGCAGCGCCAGCAGCCATTCCTAGCTGGATTTTGGGGCTTCCGAAGGGAGGGTGTATGATTTGATCAGGGCGAGCAGCGCCTGCCCTTCCGTCTTGATGTCCTGCACCGTGGCTTTCACTTTTGGGTCGAGTTTTGGATTCAGCAGCACGATGTCGGCCGATGCCATCAACACGGTCAGGCGGTTCATCGACTGGTTGTAAAGCGCTTCCATTGCCTGGCGGGTGAGCAAGGGAGGCTCCGGCCCGCCGGCCGGCGGCTCCGCGGCGGGCGCCGCTTGCTGCGATGCGGTCTGCTGGCGGGCCTCCCCCAATTCCTGCTCCAATTCCTGAATCCGCTCCCGAAACTGTTCCGCCTGGCGCCGCAGTTCGCTGATCTCCCGGTCTTTGGGCAGCAGCCGCGATTTCAAATCCCCCCAGCGCGATTCCCGGCGGGAGAGCCGCCCGGCAGTGGTCAGCGCCTCCTCCGCGAGGGAATTCTTGGCGGCGCCCAACTCGCCTTCCGCCAACTCCGGCTTGCCTCGCTCGCTCTCCGGCTTCTGGCCCGGCCGCTCTGCGGACTCCCGCGCGGCGCTGGC
Organism: Terriglobia bacterium; assembly: GCA_035560315.1. Classification (GTDB taxonomy): domain Bacteria; phylum Acidobacteriota; class Terriglobia; order 2-12-FULL-54-10; family 2-12-FULL-54-10; genus DATMAF01. The sequence continues at coordinate 641 of DATMAF010000405.1, forward strand.
GGCCGCCTTCAAGCGAGACTCCAGGTCGGCGTTTTGATCCCGCGCCGCTTGCAGATCCAGCTCCAGTTTTTGAATGCGCCCCAGGGCGGCCTCCCGCTCTTTCCGGAGCCGGCCCTGGGCGGCTTCCAGTTCCGCCCGGGAGCGCTCCAGCAGCTCTTCCAGCCGGCGGATCTGCTCCCGGCTCTGCTCCAATTGCTGGCGGAGGTTTGCTCCCTGCGAGGCGGAATCCTCCGCCTGCTCCGCCTGGGCGCGCAGCCGGGCTTCGTATTCGGCCGCTTCCTTGGCGGCGTACTCCCGCGCTTCCTGCAACCGCTGCTCGGCGGCGCTTCGTTGCAGCCGTTCGCGCTCGATCTCGGCGCGCAACTGTTGGCATTCTTCTTGCAGTTGCTGAATTCTCTCTTGCGAGGCTTCGCGCAACTGATGGAGCGCGCGCCGGGCCTCCTCCAGTTCGGCAGCCGCTGGAGCGACAGCCGGCCGTTCCACTGGGGCGGCGGCAGGGGAACGCTCGAGGACCGTTTCCGCCGGCTGCCGTCGCTGTTCGGCAGGCGGATCGGCTTTTGGAGGTTGTGCGTGTTCGGAGCCGTCGAGAACGAGGGGTTGTGGAGACCTCCTGGTGGCTGGACCCCGCAGCCATCGCGACACCAGCCCCCGCAGCCTGCTCGAGAGCACTTCCGCCGCCGGCTCTTCCCCGTCGGGCTTTTGAGAAGCCTCCTCTGCCGGCCGATTATCGGAAGGGGGGTCCGCCGGGGCGCTCACGGCCACTGCGGGAAGAGCCGTCGCCGGGGAAATCTGGCGTTGCGGGGCGAGGGCCTTCTCTTTCCCCTCGGAGCCGTTTTTCTCTCTCTTCTGCTTCTTTTTCCGTGCCATGCCGCGCTTGCTTCTTGCTGCGTACCCGTGAAGTTTATCGTACCAAAAGCTCCGCCCAGAGCCTGTGGGGCTGGCAGAGGCGTTGCCGCAAAGGATTCGCGCGGGCTCTGGACTTTTTCAGCGCAGGGACCTCGGCTCCCCGTCCGGAACGGGCTGCCGCTGGCTGCCGCGGCGGCCCAGAAGATGCGCGAAAAGATTTTCATATTGAACCGTCACCGCCTCCCACTGGTAGCGCTCCCGGACTCTTCGCACCGCCTTTTCCTGGCAGTCCCGTCGCAGCGCCTCGTCCCGCAGCACCGCCTGCATGGTGGCGGCCAGTTGGGCGGGAGACTTTGCAAACGGTAGGCCGGCCTCGCCCGCTACCTCGCGGTTCTCGGGCGTGTCCAGATACAACACGCAGCAGCCGCAGCCCATCGCCTCGATCAAAGCCGGGTGCGTGCCGCCGACCTCTGTCGCCTGAATGTAAGCAAAGGCATGCGACAGCAACTCGCGGTAACCGTCGCCGTAGACGGCGCCGGGAAACAGGATGCGGGGATCGGCGGTGGCTTTCACCTCCCGAATGTAGTCGCGGGCATAGGGGGCATCTCCGACGATGACCAGCCGCTTGTCCGTGGGGACCTGCTCGAAGGCCTTCACGACCAGCAGGGCGTTGTTCTCCGGCTCCAGGCGGCTGACGTAGAGAAAGTAGCCCTCCGGCTCCAGCCCCAGCCGGTGCAAGGCTTGGCGCGTCTCCAGGCGCCGCGTCTCGGCTCCATACGGGATGAAGACCGACTCCTTGTGGTAGCGCTGCCGGTAATAGTCCTGAATCACCCGGGCGTCGGAAACCATGGCGTTCGGAAGGAACGTCGAGAACCACTCTCCGAGGCGATACCAGGCGCGGCCCAGCGCGTTCCATTTGCGTCGTTGCCGTTCGAGGCCATCCACGTTCACGATCGTTTTGATTCCGCGCAGCCGCGGGAGAAAGGAAAAAATGCTGTTGGCGGCATTGCAGATCAAGGCCGCTTCCACGTCCTGAAACAGCAGGTGGCAGACCGAAAGGAAGGTGTGGGCCACGGTGTCCAGATATTTGTGGGGAATGGTGGGCAGCAGGACGATGCGAACCCCGCGGTAGACGGGCTCGCGGTAGGAAATGTGATTCCTCCGGCCGTAGACGACGACCTGATGGCCTCGCTCCGCCAGCCGCGCGGAGAGTTCCTCGGCCAGAGTCTCAAAACCTCCGTAATGGGCAGGGATTCCGCGCGTGCCCAGAATAGCGAGCTTCATCATCGTCCATGATAGCGGAACCGTGCTCTGCGGGGGCGGCGGGGGCGTCAGGGAACTTGCGGGGAACCCGTCCCGCGGATGGGCACCGACAGCAGGGGCCGCGGCGCCGCCACCGAGGCTCCGGTCCCGCAGGGCGGGCTCTGCGCGGCAACCGCAGGGGCGGGAAGCGCCACCGGCCGGAACCGGAACCAGCGCTGGATGTAGTCGTCCGAGACCCGGCGGCGGCTCTGGATCAGGCGGCGCTTGGCCATGATGCGCCCCCAATTGCGCACCAAAAAGCCGAAGGCCGGCAGCGATTCCCGCTCCCGGACCAGGCAGTAGGCGGCGATCCCCAGATCGCGCACCGTGGCGGGAAGGAAGTTCCGGGCGTACAGGCTGGGGGAGGAATTTTTCAGGCGCATCATGAAACGATTCTGCACCGAATGGCGGTTGATGGATTGCGGCAGATGCGGGCGCACGCCGGGGAAGACGCGGCGCACATGGTAGCCCACGGCGCGGGGAATATACAGGCATTTCCAGCCCAGCAACTGGGCGCGCCAGGAAACGTCCGCATCCTCGCGCGAGAAGAAAAAGTCCTCGTCAAAGAACTCTCCTTCGATGCTGACATCCTCGATCATCTTGCGCCGGTACAAGGCCGCGGCGCCCGTGGCTCCAAAGACGTAGGCGGGCCGGTCATATTCCGGCCGGTCGGGTCCGTGCATGCCGCGGTCGAAGTGCCGGAAGGTGGGCGTAAAGTACATCCCGGCGGAATCCATCTGGGGCACTTCGGGAATCGTCAGATCGGGACGGGCGCGCAGCAGCTTGCCGCAAATCGTTCCCACCGCCGGATCCGCGGTGCTCGCTTCCATCAGCGAAGAAACAAAGTTCGCAAGCAGCAGCACATCGGGATTCAGCGCCAGAATCCACTCGCCCCGCGCCTGACGGATGGCCTGATTCTGCGCGGCGGCGAATCCCCGATTCTCGCGGTTATAAGTAACGCGCATGCGGGCCGGTTCGGCCTCCTGGTAGCGGGCCAGGATCGCCCGGCTGGCGTCGCGGCTGTCGTTGTCCACGACCACTATTTCCAGATCGGGCCAGTCCTGCCCCCGCACCGCATCCAGGCAGCGGGGTAAATACGCTTCACTGTTGTGGGTAACAATGGTTACCGAGACGAGCGTCAATTGGTTCGCCATGTGATCCGTCCAGCTTGTTCCCAGTCGGTTGCTCGCGGGCGATGCTGGGCATCACTCAATTCCCGGCCCGCGGCCGGCTCTCCCCTGCGGATATGGATACCAACGCCGCTCGCCCGTAGGCCCGGAGCCGATCCCTCCGGACAGCTACGGGAGTCTTTCGGTCCAAAACAACTGCCAGCAGCTCCGCAGCGATCCGCAGCCCCATGCCCAGCAGCAGCGCGCCGCGAACCAATGCTTCCGTTCCCCGTCCATAGTTCTTCCGCACATAATAAAGCAAGTTGCGATACCAGTAAACCTGCTTTTCCGAAAAAGTCACACCCTCCAGCGAGTGCGCCCCGGCATGCTCCACGACCACCCGCGGCTCGTACCGGATGATGCCGCCCCGGGCCCGCAGCCTCCGGCACAGGTCCACGTCCTCAAACCAGAGCGGATAGAACCGCTCATCCAGTCCCCCGCACTGCTCGAAGCTCGATCGCCGCACCAGCAGGCAGGCGCCCGCCGGCTGTTCCACCTCCGCCGCCGTTTCCGGGTCAAAATCCAGGCAGCGGTAGCGGCGATTCACCGGGTTGTTGGGGAACAAGCGGTTCAGCAGAAGAATCTCGCAGAGCAGCGCCGCCCGCGTGGGCAAGCGCCGGATGGCAAAGCCGCGCTGGAACACGCCGGCCGAATCCACCAATTGCGGGGCCACCGCCGCGACGTTTTCCGACCCCTGCAGGGCCTCTTCCAGGGGAGCCAGGCTGGTCCGGCAGAGGGTGTCCGGGTTGAGAAGCAGCAGCGCCTCGCCGCTGCTTTCCCGCGCCGCCCGGTTCACCGCTCCCGCAAAACCGAGATTGCTCTCGGAGACGATCAGCTTCACCCCCGGAACGCGCCGCGCGGCCTCCACGGTGCCATCCCGAGAGCCGTTGTCCACGACCACCATCTCCGCCTCTGGCGCCTGCCGCCGCAACGACTCCAGACAGGGGCCGATGCAGCGCTCCGAATTGCAGGTGACAATGAGCGCGGAGATCATGGCAGCGGAGCGCCGAGGGGAGGACTCGCGCCCGGCTCCGCCGCTGCGCCCGCGGGCTGCACCGGCCGGGGATGCGGCGGGAAGAGTGAAAAATACAGCCGCCAGTAGGCATCCTGCTCCGGGCGCGGCCGCGCCTGAATATCCTCGTAGATGGCCCGCTCCGAAACCCGCAGCCACTCAAGGAAGGCCCGCCGCTGCTTCTGGCGCCCTTCCTTGCGGCTCCGAATGCCCTGCCCCAGGAAGGAAGCGCAAAGCAGGCCCAGGCACTGGCCTGCTCCCGCGAGATAGGCCGTGAACCTGCGCTTTCGGACAGCCATCCCCAGCCACAGAATCTGGGCCCACAGGGCGCGCCCGGCCAGGCGGAACGAAGCCGGGTAATGTTTGGCCAGCAGGAAAAGCTGGTTGCGGGTCATCAGACGGAACCGTTCCGGAGAGTCCTCCCCCAGCGAGCCTCCGCCCCGGTGCCATGCCACCGCCTGCGGCACGTAGGCTCCGCGCAGGCCGGCGCGCCACAGCCGGATGGAAAAGTCCACATCTTCCAGGTAGGAAACAAACCGCTCATCGAGAGTCCCGGCTTGTTCAAACACCGAGCGGCGAAACAGAGCCGCCGTCAAGCTGACTGCAAAAAGAAAGCGCCGATGAGCAAAGGCTGGTCCGTCGGCGCGCCCATGGCCCAGACGCCACGCCCCGCCGCCCATTGCAAGGGCGCCGCCCGCATCGTCCACCGTTCGGCCGTCGGGCTTCAGAATCTTTCCGCAGCACAGCGAGATGGCCTGGTGTTCTTCCAGTTCTGCTACGGTTTTTTCCAGCCACGCCGGATCGAGTTCGGCGTCGTCATTCAGGATCAAGACCAGGGGCGACTGGCTGGCCGCAAGGCCCGCATTCACCGCCGCCGCAAAGCCCCGGTTGGCGGCGAAACTCACCAGCCGGCAACCGAACTCGCGGGCCACACTCTCGGCCCACTCCCCCGCCCCGTTGGAGACAAGAACCACCTCGTAATCGCAAAAGCTCTGCCGGCGCAGCGATTGCAGGCACCGGCGCAGCAAGTCCCCCCGTTTCCACGTCGGGATGATGACGGATACTTTGCGGTTTCCTGGCACAGGCGAGGCGATTCTCCTTTTACCGCACGCCGATTATAGCAGCCTATCGCAGCGTCCTCCGGTCGGGGATCAAGGCGAGCGCCCGGACTCCGTGCGCCGGTGGGTGAATGTCGCCAGGCCAGGGAACCATTCTGACCATTTTCAGGCAATGCCGCCGGGCGGCGGACGGGCGGCTGCGTGTTATACTGAGCGCGGCATAACGTGTGCGCGCAACGCGACTGTGACGCCGGGCCGCCGCCCGGGAGCTGTCACGGTTTCTCCCGATGGCTGAGCGATGGCTAGCACTCCCGCAGGCACTCCGCCCGGTCCCGCAAGCATCGGGCGCTACCAGATCCTGAGCGAACTGGGGCGCGGCGCCATGGGCCGGGTGTACCGTGCCTTCGATCCCAACATCGGCCGCCACATCGCGTTGAAAGCCATTCCGCTGGAGGCCACCCCGCCGGAGCTGGCCCAGCGCTTCCGCTTCGAAGCGCAGGCAGCCGGGATACTCTCCCATCCCAACATCGTCACCATCTACGACGCCGGCCAGGACGGCGGATTTCTCTACATCGCCATGGAACTGGTGAAGGGGCCGACGCTCCAGGAATTGCTGGCGCCAGGGCCGCTGCCGTTGCCGCAGGTGATCTCCTTCAGCGAGCAGGTCGCCGCCGCGCTGGACCACGCGCATGCGCACGGCATCATCCACCGCGACATCAAGCCCGCCAATCTGATGCTGCAAGGGACGACCCTCAAAGTGGCCGACTTTGGGGTGGCCAAATCCGGCGCGGCCGCCCTGACCTCCACGGGACAGTTGCTGGGGACGCCGCAGTACCTCGCCCCGGAGGTGGTGAAAGGCGCCCCCGCCGATGCCCGCTCCGATATCTTTGCTTTCGGAGCAGTGCTGTACGAGATGCTCACCGGCCGGCGCGCTTTTGGCGGCGATCACATTTCGAATGTCATCTACCGCATCCTGTCCGAGCAGCCTCCGCCGCCCAGCCAGGTTTATGCCGGGCTGCCCCGCGGCGTGGATTACGTGGTGCGGAAAGCGCTGGCAAAGGAACCCGCCGAGCGCTACGCCAGCGGCGCCGAACTGGTCGCGGATTTGAAGGACCACCGCGCTCTGGAAGGCCGGGTGAGCGCGGAATCGGCTGCGCCGTCCCCGCCGCCTCCCTTCCCCAGCTTGCTGGAACAGACCGCGCCATGGCCGCGGGAGAGCGTCGTGCCTCCGACGCAGATTCTGCCGGCGGCCGGCATGCCGGCGGCCGCGCAACAAAAGCGCTGGTGGAGCCTGGCAGCAGCGGCAGGGATCGCGCTGCTGCTGGCCGGAGTCCTGCTGCGGCCAAGCTGGATAGCCCGCCAGTCACCCGCCCCAGAGACCCCGCCAACGCCCGTCGTCCGCGGGGCGGGCGAACTCTCCGTCGCAGCACCGTCCCGTCCCCCAGCGCCGCCGAAGCAGTCCGGTGAGCCGGCGAAGCGCGCCGTCCCCGATCCTGGCAAGCCCTCCGCCTTTGGCTCTGCCGCCGCGAGCAGCGCTGCGGCAGGAGCCGTTCCGGCTTTGCCGGCGGCGGTGGGCCGCGCCGTCGTCCACACGGAACCGGCGGGGGCGCGGATTCTCATCAACGGCGAACCAACCTCCTACGTCACGCCGGTCAACTTCGCCCTCCGACCCGGCTCGTACCGCCTGACCCTGGAGCGCGACGGCTACGAAAGGGTTCACCGCGACATCGCGGTGGAGGCCAACCGGACCACCGAGACACGCCTGACGCTGCCCCGCAAGCGGCGCGGGTTTCTGCGCCGCCTGCCGTTTTTGCGGGGCCAATAGGGAGCCATGCAGAAGATTCTGAGCGCCGCGGTTTACGGGATTGATGCCTACCTGGTCGAAGTCGAAGTGGACCTGAACCCCGCGCAGAACGACTGGCATTTTACCACCGTGGGCCTGCCGGACACCGCCGTGAAGGAAAGCCGGGATCGCATCCGCGCCGCGCTGCGCAACTGCGGGTTCGCCTTCCCGGCCCAGAACGTGACCGTGAATCTCGCGCCGGCCGACATCAAGAAAGAAGGCTCCGGCTTTGACCTGCCCATTGCTCTGGGCGTGCTGGCTTCCATGCAGGAATTGGAGGGGATCCGGTGGGGCGATTACCTGTTCGTTGGCGAACTGTCTCTTGACGGGCTGCTGCGCCCGGTGCGCGGCGCGCTCTCCATCGCCAGCAAGGCCCGGGAACTGGGTATCCGCAACCTGGTCGTCCCGGCGGCCAACGGCCGGGAGGCGGCGACGGTGGAAGGCATCCGCGTCTTTGGACTCCAGAGCCTGCCGGAAACCTTGGAACTGCTGCGCGCCCCGCTCTGCTTCACCGCGGTCGCGATGAATCCAGAGGAGCGCCTCTCGCAAGACGGCAGCGCCGGGCTGGACTTTCGCGACGTGCGCGGCCAAGCTTCCGCCAAGCGCGCCCTGGAGGTGGCGGCGGCCGGCGGGCACAACATTCTGATGATCGGTCCGCCCGGCTCCGGCAAAACCATGCTGGCGAAGCGGCTGGCCACCATCCTCCCCCGGCTGACCTTTGAGGAAGCCATTCAAACCACCAAGGTGCACAGCGTCGCGGGCCTGCTCGATGCCGCCCAGGGACTGGTAACGATGCGGCCGTTCCGGGCGCCGCACCATACCATCTCCGACGCCGGCCTGATCGGCGGCGGGGTGGTGCCGCGCCCCGGCGAAGTAAGCCTGGCGCATAACGGCGTGCTGTTTCTGGATGAACTGCCGGAGTTTCCGCGCAATGTCCTGGAAGTCCTGCGGCAGCCGCTGGAAGACGGCCGCGTCACCACCGCCCGGGCCGCCATGACGCTGTCCTTCCCGGCCACCTTCATGCTGGCGGCGGCCATGAATCCCTGCCCCTGCGGCTACTTCAACGACCCGTCGCACGAGTGCACCTGCACGCCGCCGATGATCCAGCGCTACGTCTCGAAGATTTCCGGGCCGCTGCTCGACCGCATCGACATCCACCTCGACGTTCCGGCGGTGCGGTACAGGGAACTGCGCGCCGAAGCCAGCGCGGAGTCCTCCGCCGACATCCGCGCGCGCGTGGAACAGGCGCGCCAGCGGCAACTGGAACGCTTCGCCGGCTCGACGATTTACGCCAACGCCCAGATGACGCCGAAGCTGATCCGCAAGCACTGCAAGCTGGATGCGGCCTGCGAACAATTGCTCGAAAACGCCATGACCCGGATGGGCCTGAGCGCCCGGGCCCACGACCGCATCCTGAAGGTCTCCCGCACCATCGCCGATCTGGAGGGGGCGGCGGAGATTTCCACCAAACACATCGCCGAGGCGATCCAGTACCGCTCGCTCGACCGCACCTACTGGGCGTGAGGTGATATCCTCCCCGACAGCGGAAACAAGCAGGTCCGCCGTCGTTTCACAACCACCGGAGGTGCCCCGCAGACACAGTGCTCGCCGGCACTCCGACTGCGTCGTGGTAGGCGCGAGCTTTGCGGGACTGGCCTGCGCCACCGCGCTGGCGGGCGCCGGGCTGATCCCTTGCGGTGCCATTGTGAGGTCTGCCGCAGCGCGACGGGTGCTGTTGGTGGGGGATGCGGCCGGGATGGTCTCGCCGCTAACGGCGGGCGGCATCCACACGGCGCTTCAACATGGCTGGGCGGCGGGGGAGGCGGTTGCGGATTTCCTGCACGGCCGCTGCGGCGATCCCAGCGGCTGGCTGGTCGATTCCTATCCCCGGTTCCGCGCCAAGCGCCTGCTGCGATTGCTGTTCGATCCTTTCCAGAGCGACGCTCTGTTCAACCTGCTGCTGCGCACCCGTCCCCTGCGCATGGCCGCGAGCCTGGTGTACTTCCATCACAAGGGGGTGTTGCGGACGTCGGAATCGTGAGGAAAAGGCTTGAGCCGGCTAGGGGGTGCCGGCGGGCGCTCCGGAGGCCGCGTTGGCGGGGGCGGCGCTGAACTTCTGATTCCAGGACTGCACAATCTCCATCAGCTTCTGGCTCTGAGCTTGCAGGGCCATCACCGCTTCGGTCATCTCGCATTGCAATTGCTGCGCCGCCGCTTCCCGGCTGGACTCGCGCTGCAACGCCTCGCGAGCGCCGGCCAGTTCGGCCTCCAGCTTGCCGACCTGTTCCTCCAGATGGCTCACCCGCTCGTGCAGTTCGTCGCGGTCGGACTCGAGCTGCCGGATCACCTGAATGGCGGTCTCGCGCTGCTCCTGGAACTGCTGATGAGCCGCGGCGAACTCCTCCGCCAGGTTCTGGGCCCGCAACTCCACTTCGCTGTACTGCGAAGCGAGATATTCCCGCTCTTCGCTCAGCTCGCGGATGCGCTCCTCCAGCCCGCGCCTCTCCTGGCCGAACTGCTCGCGGGCGGCGGCCAGTTGCCGTTCCAGCTCCGCAACGCGGGACTCCGCCGCGGCCGCCTGCTGCTGCCAGCGCTCGCGTTCCGCAGCGGCCTGCTGGAGCGATTCTTCCAACGATTGAATCTTTGCGTTCCACTCCTGCCGGAGGGTATTGAATTCCTCCTCCAGCGCATGGGCCCGGGCTCTGGCTTCCTGGAGATGCGCCTGGGCCTGGTCGCGCTCGTGTTGCAGGCGCTGCACTTCCTGCCGGGCCGTGGCGAGCTCCTGGCTCGATCCGGCGGTCGCGGCAGATGCGCCCCCAGCCAGCGCCTGTGCCTCCTGGGCTTGGACCATAAACTGCTGGATCATGGTCTCGGCCGCCGCCCGCTGTTCCTTCAGTTGTTGCTGGGAGGCCGCCAACTCCTGGTTCAGCTTCTCGATGGTTGCTTCGGCGGCCCGCAAGCGGGCCCGTCCGGCGTCGCGCTCGGCGGTGACCTGCTGAATCCAGCGCTCGGTAACCTGTTTCTGTTCGAGAATTTGCTGCCGGGCGGCTTGCAGGTCGGCCTCGAGTTTGCTGACCCGGGATTCCCCTCCCGGGGCGCGTGGTTCGCGATGGACAGTGAGATGGCGGGTCAGAGTTTCCGCTGCCTGCCGCTCCTGCTCCAGCTTGCGCTTCATCTCCTCCAGCGCAGACTGTAGCTTTCCCGTGCCCCGAGTTTCCATCGCCATCCCTTGATCTTCTCCTCTGGAGCAGGAACATCGGCCAGCGGCTGGC
>DATMAF010000406.1:0-4471 GCA_035560315.1 Terriglobia bacterium
CACGGCGCTGCGATACATCAATCCCAGGTTCCATCGTCCCCTGGGATGCTTGTAAAGAAAGCCGGCCGCCAGGCCGGGGGCATTGCTGGTGCCGGCGATGCGGCTGCGGCCTTCCGGCAGCAGCCGCGCAATCGAACGCGCCGCCAGTTCCCGGTCCACGCCCGGGAAAATGGTGGGGGCCGCCTCGCGGCCAAACTCCAGCCCGTCGTCCAGCGGGTTCAGAAAGCTTTGCTCGATCAGCAGGTGCGTATGCACCAAGGCGCCGCCCACGGCGAAGCTGCTGTTTTCGGTGATCCGGAATGCAATCGTGGGCTGCAACCAGAAAGACTCCAGCCGCGCCCGAGTGCCGGCATAACGGCCCGTGAACTTCGTGAGCGGCGGATCGGAGTCGTTGAAATTGGTGAAGTTCGCCGACAGCCCGAAGGGAGTAAACAATCCCACCCCAAACGTCGTTCGCTCCGAAAGCTGGTGCGTAAAGTACAGGGAGGCCACGGGAATGAATTTCGGGCGGATGGAACCGTTGAATCCCTTCTCCGGCACAACCGTTCCGGGAACCGGGTCCAACGGAAAAAAATGGAACAAACCCACCACCACCAGGCTGTCCATCTCCAGACGAGTGCCTGGCTGGAAGGCGATGCCGGCGGGATTGAAGACCAGCGCGGAACCGTCGTCGGCGATTGCCGTGAACGCCGTTCCCATCCCTGCCGCCCGCGCTCCCAGTTCCGCGATGGAGAAGGCGGAACCCCACGCCGCGGGCGCACCGAGACCGGAAACCAGAAACAATCCCGCCACCAGCGAGGCCAATCTGCGGAGGGACGTTACGAAAAGGTGCTGGGCGAACAACGATTCCTGTCCTCGCCGCGTCTCGCTGGTGAAAATATGCATTCCGCTGGAGCGTAGGCATTATCCGTTGCGGACCAGCCATTGTCAATACTAGAATCAGCGTGCGCGCAACGCGACGGCAGCAGAATCAAAGGAAATACCCCAGCATGGCAGCCGACCCGCCTTCTTCACCAGCAAGAAACGATCGCCCCGCGGGAGCCGTATCCCCCGGAACGGCCTTTTCGCCCCAGGACCAACTGCTCATCGCCAAAGCCGAACAAGCCATCCAGGAAGGCGTACAGTTGGAGCGGTGGTACCGGGAGCAGGAACCACGCCTGCGATTTTTTCCTTTGACTCTCAAGGGCTCCTACCGGCTGCCGAACCGCGCCGAAGGTTTTTTTGCGAACCTCACCATCAACGGCGCTCCCCGCAGCGTCATGGGATGCTGCCAGGAAGTGCAGTGGGGCCGGTTTCCGGGCGTGGATACGAAAGAAGCATTGCGGCGGTTTGTTCTCCAGGAGTTCTTGCAGCGGGCTCACTGGAACTACCCGGACGGTGCTCCCGGCGGCTTCACCTTCGAAAAGACCCTCTACAAGGCCGCCGGCGGGGAGTATCGCAAGTTCGCAGCCGCGGATCAGGCCGGGCCGATTGACTGGACGCGGCTCGGCACAGAATACGCTTGGGCCCTGCTGACCGTGCATATCCACGACTTCGTGGTTCAGATGGGTCCCTGGCAAAAGCGCCTCCGCGAGGCCGCCTACGTCGTCCCCCATCCGGATTTCGTGCATGTGGTCGACGATCCGGCGCCGGACTGCATCCTGGAAGTTTCCATCGGCTATCCCTTTGTCGATGTGCCCCCGCATCCCAATTTCTTCGGGTTCGGGCCCGGAAAGTTCGGCGCCGCCGTGAAGCTGTTTTCCTTCTTCTTAAGTTCCAGGAATGATCTCCGCGTCCGCATGGTTTTTGCGGCCGCCCCGCGCGCCCGAAAGGTTTTTGATTTTGGAAAGCGCATTCCGGATCCGGTCTACGGAGGCGCCGCACTGCTGCGCTATCTCTCGCTCGGCTGGCTGCATCCGCAGGCCATTCACGACCGCATGGACACCCAGATGCTCACCGTCCACTGCCAGGTGCACCAGACTCTGATGGATGGCGCTGAACAGATTTGGAGGGAGTGGCGGAACTCTCCTCCCTGAGGCAGCTACGCCGCGGAGCACCGCCCTTCCGGCTCAGGAAAGGGCGGGGGCCTCAAACGGGTCGAAGGCGGGCAGCCGGCCGGCCGCGCTCGCCTTCAGGCGATCATAGGCGGCCTGGATGGCGGGCAAGTGCTGCTCGGCGGCGCGCCGCCCGCATTCGATGATTTCCCGGCAGCGGGAAAATTGCAGCATGGTGATGTCGCCCAGCGCGGGAGTGAATACGATGTCTGCGGACTGTTCGGCGCGCGCCTGCCCGATCTCATGCCCCATCAGAAACATGGAGCGGGTCAGGACCTCGATGGCGTTAAAGGGATAGCGGTTGCTGACCTGCTGCGACTCCAGCTTCGCCATGGCATTGATGCCGATGGCAAAGTGGCAGCCCATGCGGCGCAGCGGCAGGACCGGCACCGGATCCATGATGCCCGCATCCACCAGCAGATGCCCATCGCGTGTCGCGGGCGGCAGCAAGCCCGGCAACGCGATGGACGACCGCACGCAATCCACCAGCGAACCATCCTGAATGGTGTATTCCTTGCCGGTGCGAATATCCACCGCGTTGGCCCAGTAGGGAATCTCCGTGCGGTTGACGGGGCGGTCGCCAAAGTACTGGCGGAAGGTCCTGCGCACTTTTGTTTCGTTAATCAAGCAGACTTTCCACAGGCGCCACTCGATGAAACGGCGGGTGCGCGTGCGGTACTTTTCCGCAATGGCCTTCAGCTCTTCTACGCTGTAGCCGGCGCAATAGAAGGCGCCAATGACGCTGCCCATGGAACAGCCGGTAACAACGTCAATCGGCAGGCCGGCCTTTTCCAGCACCTCCAGCACGCCGACATGCGCCCAGCCCCAGGCCGCCCCGCCGCCCAGCGCCAGGCCGAGTTGCGTTCCCGCAATGCAGCGTGCCATGGAATCCACGGTTCTCAGAAAGCCGCCGCCGGCCGGCCGCCCCGCCGCGTGCTCCAGCTCCGAACTCCGGGCTTCCCGGATCAGCTGCTGATTGCCGCGCAGCAGCGGCAGCCGGGGATTGTCCGTCGACTGCACCACGAAGCTTCGAACTCCCGCCTCGGCCGGGGGCATTTCTCCTGGCCCCAGCAAGTAGCCGGTCCAGTTTGCCAACATGGCCGCCGACTCCATCAACGGAGCCGGCAAGGCGGCCGGCGGATGGAGCAGAATATTGCCGAATCGCGACTTCCAATCCGTCAGCGCCCGCGCCAGCTCCGAGCGAAAGGACTCGGCCTCGGGCCGCTCCGCCAGTTCGGCCAGCGCGAACCGGTTTTCGCAGTCCCGCGGCGGCTGGTCCCGCTCGCCGCCGAGATTCACCAACAAGGTGGACAGCCCGGTCTGGCGGGCCAGGGACCGGCCCAACTCCCAGGCAAAACACCGCGGCGCTTCCCAGCCCGGAGAATCGCGCAACAGCACCACCGGCGTCTCGCGCACCTTGGCGCCGCGCGCAACCGTCTCCTGAAGCCTTCCCGCAATGACCTTCGACAACGCCCGCAGCAGGATTTCCCGGTGCTCGGGAAGCTTTGGAACCATGTCCCGGCGGAGCATCAGCAACTCGGCGTCCACCAGCACTTCCACGTCCGCCACGCAAGGACGCCCCGTGAGAAAAGAAAGTTCCCCCACGATGTCGGGCGGTTGCAGGTACGCGATCGTCTCGCGATAGTTGCCCCGTTGGATTCGGACCGCCAGTTGCCCGGAACGGATGAAATAAACGGCATCAGCGGGAGCTCCTTGCCGCAGCACCAGGGAGCCGGCAGGATACGTTTCCTTGCGAAACAGCCCCGCGATTTGTTCGAGCTGGTCCTCCGGAAGCTCGTTAAAGACGGGCGAAGTGGAAAGAAATTTCGCGATTTCCTGATCCATGGCCACCGCAAAGCCGGGCAAGTCGCCAGCCCCGCCGACATCGAGCGTCGAGTATATCCCAAGGCCGGGCCGGTGGGAATCCGAAGGCCCGGGGGCACCGCCTCCGGCCGCCAACGCAGGCGGGGTTTCCGCACTGGAACCGTGGCGAGCGGCTATTGTACAATCAGACTCCCCAGGGGCGAGGCCGCCCGGCAGGGAAGCGTGGTGAAACGCCCGTGCTGACCGATACCGAACTCATTCGCAAGCTGGACTTTTTCGAGCCGCTCGATCAGAAAATCATCAAGCGCATCGCCAGCGTGTGCATTGTGCGGGAGTTTTCCGCCGGCGAGGCCATTGTCCGGCAGGGCGAGTCGGGCCTGGGCCTTTATTTCATCACCGGCGGGCGCGCCAAGGTGGAGGTGGACAAGGACGGCACCAAAGTGGTGGTGGCGGAGCTGAAGGAAGGAGATTTTCTCGGCGAGTTTTCTTTGATCGACGACAAAACCCGCTCCGCCAGCGTGGTGTGCTTGCAGGATACGCGCTGCTTGCTGCTGACGCGGGACAGCTTTGCCCGGCTCCTGAAAAAGTATCCGGAAATTGCCACCCAAATGCTT
>DATMAF010000407.1:0-3349 GCA_035560315.1 Terriglobia bacterium
CGGTGGTTTCCCTCGCTGCTGGCGCCTTATCAGGAGCAATCCATCCCGCCGCTGTCGTTGGAAAACTCTCCGCGCCTGAGCGATCTGATCCGCGACGGCAGGCTGGAGCTGTCGCTGGCGGACGCCCTGGCTCTGGCCATCGAAAACAATCTGGACATCTCCGTGCAGCGGTATGTCAAACCGCTGGCGGAGACCGATCTGCTGCGGGCGCGCGCCGGCCAGGTTCTGACGGCGGGCGGGGGCGGAGGCGGAGGGGGCGGCGGAATCTCGGTCAGTCCTTCCGGAAGCTTTGACCCAACCATCACCACCAGCTTCAGTTGGGACCGCGTCTCGGCTCCTCTCAATAACATTGTGGTGGAAGGCACGCCAACCTCCGTTTCCTACGCCACCTCCCTCAGCGCCAGCTACAGCCAGCTCTTCCCGACGGGAACCAACTACACCTTCACGGTCTCGGGCGTTCGCCGCAGCTCCAACACCATTTCCCTGTTCAACCCTTCGGTCTCGACCAACTTCAGCATCGGGGTGAATCAACCGCTGCTCAACGGCTTCGGCAAGCTCCCCTACCTGCGCAATCTGCTGATCGCTCAGAACAACCGGCGGGTGTCGGAGGAAACCTTCCGGTTGCAGGTGATCAACACCGTCGTGGCACTGCAAAACGCCTACTGGGACCTGGCGGCGCAAGCCGAGAGCGTGCGCGTCGCGGAGCAGTCGCTGGCCGTTTCCCAAAAGCTCCTGGAAGACAACCGGCGGCAGGCGGAGATCGGCACCCTGGCCCCGCTCGATGTCGTTTCGGCGGAGGCGGAAGTGGCCGCTCGCCAGCGCGACCTGATCGTGGCGCAGACCACCTTGCAACTGCGCGAATCCGAGCTGAAGACCATGCTCGCCAAGCGGGTAACCCCGGAGCTGGAGGCGGCCCGCATCGTCATTACCGACCGGATGCCGGAGCCGCGGGCGCCCGACATCCCCGACTTGCAGGATGCCCTGGCCAACGCGCTGCGGAACCGCCCGGACTTGCGCCAGTCCGAAACCAGCGTGCAGAACCAAAGCATCACGGCGCAATACGCCACCCGGAATTTGCTTCCCACCGGGAGCATCTTCGGGTTGCTGGGAGGCCAGGGGTTGCGCGGCAATTGCACCTCGGTGGACAGCAGCGGCGCCGCCAACTGCCCGGGCGGAGCGCTCACCGGAGGCCTGGGAGACTCGCTCCAGCAGACGTTCGGGCTCGATTTCCCCGAGTACGCCGGCGGGTTCAGCCTGACCGTTCCCCTCCGCAACCGCGCTTCCCAAGCGGATTACCTGCGCGCGCAGTTGCAGCAGAATCAGCTCCAGGTGAGCCGGCAACGCACCGAAAACCAGATCGCACTCGAAGTGCGGCAGGCGGTGATTGGCCTGGTGCAGGGCAAGGCGCAAGTGGAAGCAGCCCATGAAGCCACGCGCCTGGCCCAGCAGACCCTGGAGGCCGAGCAGAAGAAGCTCCAGGCCGGCGTTTCCACCCCCTATCAAGTGATCTTGCGAGAACGCGATTTGGTGGCGGCGCAGCAGTCCGAGGTTGCGGCGGTCGCCACCTACGCCAAGGCGCTCGTGGAGATGGACCGCGCCATGGGAACCACCTTGGACCGCAATGGCATCCGGCTGGCCGACGCGCTGAACGGAAGCGTCTCCCGGATGCCTACACCGCCCTTCAGCGTGCGCGGTTTCAGCACCCAGCCTTAGACGGCCGCCATGACCCTGCAACGCATCTTCGTGCGGCGGAGAAAATGGCTCCTGGCGGGAGCGGCGTGCGTCGTTCTGCTCAGCCTGCTCAGCCCCCGGTGGGCCGCCGCGCAAGAGCCGGAAACGAGCCGCCCCGACTACAGCCGCAGCCTGGGCTGGGTGGCTTTATTGAAGCTCGAGCAGTTCCGCCCGCTGCCGGTGCCGGAGCCGTCGTTCCAGAACTCCGCGCTGCTGCCGCGCTTGCTCGACGGAGGAAAGCTGGCTCTTTCGGTCGCACAACTGGATCAGGCCGTCGTGGAAAACAACCTGGCCATCGCTGCCGCGCGCTATACGGTGGCGATGGCGGACGCCGACCTCCTCAAGGCGCGCTCCGGACAGAACCCTTCCGGAACCGTCGCAGCGCCGATTCCGGGCGCCCTGGGATCGGCGAGTTTTGGCAGCGGGGGAGGCGGCGGCCCGCGCAATTTTGCCGGGCCCGTGAATGTCGGCCCGCGGGGCAGCTTCGATCCCGCGCTGACGCTGAGCCTGACCATCGACACCAACACCGTCCCTTTGAACAACACCCGGGTTACCGGCGTCTCCTCGGTTGTCACCCACACCACCGCTGTGCAGGCTCGTTACACGCAAGCCTTCACCACCGGCACCAGCTTCAGCGTCAACTTCAATGTGCAGCGCTCCAGCAGCACGTCCCGCAACCAGCGCTTTAATCCCTCGTTTACCTCAAATTACAACCTGTCGGTGAACCAGCAACTGTTCAGCGGCTTTGGTTTTGCAATGAACCGCCGGTATCAGACCGTCGCGGAAACCAACCGCCAGACGGCCAAGCATTATTTTGCCCAGCAGGCGATCGCCCAACTGGTCCAGTCCGAGAACCGATACTGGGACCTGGTGGCGGCCAAAGAAACGGTGCGCGCGGCAGCGCAGGCACTGGCGGTGGCCGAGCAGTTGCTGCGCGACAATCGCCTCCAGGTGGAGATTGGCACCCTCGCTCCGCTGGACGTCACCGTCTCGGAAGCCGAAGTGGCCGCCCGCCGCCGGGATCTGATTGTGGCGCAGACCGCCGAGCAACGGGCCGCCCTGGATCTGAAACACCTGCTGGCGCGGCAGATGGAGGAGGCCCTGGCCGCCACGGCCGTGGAGACGACCGATCCGCTTCCCGAGCCGCGGGATTCCGACATCCCGGCGTTTGAAGAAGCCGTCGGCTTGGCCCTGCGCCACCGTCCGGAACTTTTGCAGGCCGAGGGAAATCTCAAAAACCAGGAGGTGGCCGTCGCCTATACGCGCCAGAGGCTCCGGCCGACGGTGAGCGTTTTTGGGGTGCTCTCCAGCGTGGGCCGGGAAGCAGACCTGACCGCTTCGTGGGCTCAGCTCCGGCGACTGGACTTTCCGGAATACGCCTACGGCCTGTCGGTTTCCTTTCCGATCGGCAACCGCGCCGCACAGGCAGATCACCAGGAGGCTCTCCTGAACCGGCAGCAAGGCGAGGCCGCTTTGCAGCGCACCCGCGAGCAAATCCGGCGGGAGGTCCGCAATGCGCTGATCGGGTTGACGCAGGCCAAGGCGCAGGTCCGGGCCGCGCAGGTCGCGGTGGAGCGCAGCGTGCAAACGCTCGACGCCGAACAGAAAAAACTCCGCG
>DATMAF010000408.1:0-3513 GCA_035560315.1 Terriglobia bacterium
GCTGAGCCGCCCGTCCCCCCGGCCGGCCTGCAACGCTACTTGCCGATGGTCAACCGCTGGGTGGGGGCGCTGCGGTATGCGGGTCTGCTCGCCCTGTTTGGCATCGTTTACCTGCTGTTGCTGCGTCCTGTGAAGAAACAAATGCTCGCGGCCTTCCAAGGGGTTTCGGCCCGCTTGCCGGAGGGTGCGGCGACGGCGGGACTGCCTGCGGCTCCGGCGGCCGGAGTGAGCTTAAGCGCCGGCGCCGGAATGCAACTGGAATCCGGGCCGGCGGCTGACAGCCAGCGGGCATTGCAGCTGAAGCAGCACGTCGTCAACACCGTCCGCAAGGAGCCGGTCGGAGCCAGCCGGGTAATCCAGGGCTGGATCGCCTCCGGCGAGGAAAGCATCTGATGGAAACCGTTGCTTCCATGACCGGAACACGCAAGGCAGCCATTCTGGTGGTTGCGCTGGGCGAAGAAGCCGCCAGCGACCTCTGCCAGCATCTGCCCCCGGCGGCGCTCCAGAAGCTGGTGGGCGAGATCCGCAATCTCGGGGCGGTTTCCCCCGCGGAAGCGGCGGCCGTGCTGGAGGAATATTACCGGCAATTGCTCGGGGCTCCGGGCGGTCCCGCGCGGGGCGGTCCGGAGTTTGCCCAGCGGCTCATCACGCGCGCGTTTGGCGCCGAGCGGGCCAACGAACTGCTGGAAAGCTTCAGCGACCAGGAGACCGCCAGCCTGCACAGTCTGGAAGCAGCGGACCCGCAGCAACTGGCCCGGTTTCTGGAGGGCGAAAGCCCGCAGACCATTGCTCTGGTGCTGGCCCATCTGGGTTCCAAGGCCGCTCCCGCGCTGCTGCTGTTGCCGGAGGCGGCGCGCGTGGAAGCGGTGCGCCGCCTGGCGAACCTCAATGAATTCTCGCGCGAGACCGTGCGGCAGATTCTCCAGGTGCTGGACAAAAAAGTCCAGGCCATGGCCCGTCATGACCGTCGCGAATACGGCGGCGCGCGGGCGGTGGCGGATCTGCTCAACCGCCTGGATCCAGGCTCCAGCAAGTCCATACTGGAAACGATCGAGCAGAGCGATGTCAAGCAGGCGGTGGAAATCCGGAACCTGATGTTCACCTTCGAGGATCTGACCACCATCCCGGAAAGCGGCATCCGGGAACTGCTGGGCCAGGTGGACAAGAAGACGCTGGCGATTGCGCTGAAAGGCGCCTCGCTGGACGTCAAGAACCATATCTTTAAATCCATGTCCTCCCGCGCCGTGGAAATGTTGAAGGAAGACATGGAGGCGCTGGGCCCGGTCCGCCTGCGGGACGCCGAGCAGGCCCGCCAGGAGGTGGTGGCCCTGGTGCGCAAGCTCGAAAGCGACGGCAAGATTTCCCTCAAGGCGGCGGGTGATGAGTATGTTGTCTGAAGCCCAAACCGGCCGAAAGCAGACCGCCGCATCGCGGCCCCCCCTGCCCGCGACCCCCTTTGTCTATCCGGTTGTGGGCGCTGCGCCGACGGGCGGGAACGGCAACGCGGCATCCTCCGCTTCCTGGCCGCCGGCTTCGGAGGGCCCGCACGCCATTAGCGAGCAGGCCTGGCAGCAGCGCGAGCAGCAGGCCTGGCAGCGGGGCCTGGAAGAAGGCAGGAATCAGGCGGCCGCCGAGTTTGCCTCCCTCCTCGACCGCGAGCGCGCGGGGTTGCTGCAAGCGGTGAGCGAGTTTGCCAAGGCGCGCGAGGAGTACTTCCGGGAGATCGAAGCGGAGGTGGTGCGCCTGGCCCTCGGCATTGCCCGCCGCATCCTGCATCGGGAATCCCAGACCGATCCGCTGGTGCTGGCCGGCGTGGTGCGGGTGGCGTTGGAAAAAGTCAAAGCCTCCGCCGTGCTCCGGCTGCGTGTGGATCCCCAAGCCCTGGCTTCCTGGGAAACGTACTTCCGTTCCCAATCCCAAGCCGCCGTTCTGCCGGAACTGGTCGCCGACCCTTCCGTCGGGCCGGACCGCTGTGTGCTTGAGACCGTCCTGGGGCGCACGGAACTGAGCCTGGACGGCCAGCTCAAAGAGATTGAACATGGCTTTCTGGACCTGCTGGACCGGCGTCCCGGCGTATCCTCATGACCTCGGATTCCCGCCTGCATTCGTATTTTCGCCTTCTGGAGAGGCATTCCGGGCTGCGGTGGGAAGGGTCTGTGACGGAAGTGGTCGGACAGATTGTGGAATCCGATGGGCCGGTGTGCTCGGTGGGGGAGTCCTGCGAAATCATCGGAGAGGATGGCGCGTCCTATGCCGGCGAGGTGGTCGGGTTCCGCGGCCAGAAGGTTCTTTCGATGCCGCTCGAGAAACCGCAGGGATTGCGCTATGGAGACCGGATCATCGCCCGCGGAATCCGGCCCGCGCTGCGGGTCGGCGATGGTTTGCTGGGGCGCGTGATCGACGGGAGCGGCCGGCCGCTGGACGACCGCGGCGGCTATGCCGCCGCGGCGCTCTGGCCTTTGGACAGCCCGGCGCCGCTGCCGCTGGAGCGCTCGCCCATCCGCGAAGCGCTGAGCTGCGGCATCCGCGCCATCGACGCCTTTCTCACCTGCGGGCGCGGCCAGCGCCTGGGCATCTTTGGAGGAAGCGGCGTGGGCAAGAGCACCCTGATCGGCATGATGGCCCGCAATACCGACGCCGATCTGACGGTGCTGGCGCTGGTCGGCGAACGCGGCCGCGAAGTGCGCGAGTTTCTGGAGGAGTCCTTGGGCGAACAGGGGCGGCGGCGCGCGGTGGTGGTGGTGTCCACCTCCGATCAATCGCCGCTGCTGCGCATTCGCGCGGCGTTGGCCGCGACAGCCGTGGCGGAATATTTCCAAAGCCGCGGCAAGAACGTGCTGCTGGTCGTGGATTCCCTGACGCGTTTTGCGATGGCGCAGCGCGAGATCGGGCTGGCAGCCGGCGAGCCGCCCACCGCCAAGGGCTACACCCCTTCCGTCTTTTCCCTGCTGGCGCGGCTCATCGAACGCGCCGGCAACTACGGGCGCGGCAGCATCACCGCCTTCTACACCGTGCTGATGGAGGGCGATGACCAGCAGGATCCGCTGGTGGATGCGGTGCGGGCGCTGTTAGACGGCCATGTGGTGCTGGACCGGCGGCTGGCGGCCCAGAATCACTTTCCCGCCATCGCGATCCTCGACAGCCTGAGCCGCCTGATGCCCAGCGTGTGTTCCAGCGAACATCTCCGCCAGGCCAGCCGCCTGCGCCGGCTGCTGGCTGCCTATGCCAACTCCGAGGACCTGATCCGCATTGGCGCCTGGCAGAAGGGGCTGGACCCGGTTCTGGACGAAGCCGTTGCGGCCCTGCCGGCGATTCGCGCTTTTTTGCAGCAGGATCGCAAGGACTCGGCTCCTCTGGCGCAGACGCTCGCCGGGCTCCTTCAACTGGCCCCCGGCAAAACCGAGCCCACGGCGGGATAACCGAGCATGCCCTTTCGCTTCTCCTACCAAACCGTGTTGCGCCTGCGGCAGAGCTTGGAGCGGCGCGAGCAACTGCGGCTGGAGGCGATCGCCC
>DATMAF010000409.1:0-5436 GCA_035560315.1 Terriglobia bacterium
GGGTCCCGCCGCTGCGCGCACGGCGTGTCTTCCGCGAAAAAAGCAGCCACCTCTCCTGGGAACCGCTCATCTTTTCTTTCCGTTTCTCCGGGCCGCCGGCGATCTGCGGGGACGGCGGCGCAGCAGCTTGGGCAACGCTTGCAGGACGCCGCGGACCAGGCGCGGGTTGACCGCAATGAAATGATGCTGCCCCTCCTCGCGGACCCGCAGCAGCCGGGCGTCATACAGGATCCGAAGATGGTGCGAAATGGCCGGCTGGGAAAGCGGGAAACGGCCCCCAATCTGGCTGCACGACAGTTCCCCCGCTTTGGCGATCTCCCGAAGCATTTGAAATCGTTTGGGGTCCGCCAGCGCTTTGAACACCCGCACCATCTGGTCTTCGTCAAGCGTTGGGATTTTTTTCATAAACTTATTTATATATTTAAATATATGATATTGTCAATATCACATCATCGCGCGAATGCCCTCCAGAGCAATCTTGCGTGGCTAGGCCGGCCGGCCCCGGAGAATGCCGAGCGCGTCCGGCTCGCTCTCGGCCCCGCCGGCGGGGGAGCCCGCCGCCGCGCCGGCGGTCGCCTCCGCATGGTCGCCTTCCCCCGGGGCCAGAAACAGATTGGATTCCAGACTGTGCTGTTTGGTGTAGAGCTCGAAATACCGCCCGCCCGCCGCATACAGCGAGTCGTGATTGCCGTGTTCCACGATTCTGCCCTCCTCCACCACCAGAATCTGATCGGCGCGGCGGATGGTGGAGAGGCGGTGCGCGATGACGAAGGTGGTTCGCCCCCGCATCAGGGAGCGCATGGCTTGCTGGATCATGGCTTCCGACTCCGAGTCGAGGCTGGAGGTAGCCTCATCCAGAATCAGAATGCGGGGATCGGCCAGCACCGCCCGCGCAATGGCAACCCGCTGCCGCTGCCCGCCGCTGAGCTTCACGCCGCGCTCGCCGATCACCGTTTCGTACTGATTCGCAAAGCGCTCCGCGAACTCGTCCACGCACGCCACGCGACAGGCCTCCCGGATTTGCTCCTGTGTGGCCTCCGGCCGGGCAAAGGCGATGTTTTCGCGGATCGTGCCGTCAAACAGAAACGAATCTTGCAGCACCACGCCGAGCTGGGTGCGGTAGGAATCCAGCCGCACTGTTGCGAGGTCCACGCCATCCACCAGGATGCGTCCGGACTGCGGCACGTGAAAGGCGGCGATCAGCCCGATGATGGTGGATTTTCCCGAACCCGACGAGCCAACCAGCGCGGTCACCGACCCCGGCCCGGCGCGGAAGGAAATATCCCGCAAGACATCCTGGCCGTGGTCGTAGGCGAAGCGGACCTGCTCGAACACCACTTCCCCGGTGATCCTCCCGATAGCGGTTTGGCGGCGGGGATCCTCGTCTTCCGGTCGTTCGCGCAGTACTTCGCGGGTGCGCTCCAGTCCGGCGATTGCTTCCGTCCACTGCGTCCCGATGCCCACCACCTGGAACAGCGGTGCCACCAGGAAGCCCAGAAACAGGGTGTAGGTGAAGAAGTCGCCCAGGGTGAGAGCGCCGCTCAGCACCTGGCGCGCGCCGAAAAACATTACCGCGCCGCCCACCACGCCGAGCAGCACCGCGGAGGAAAGGCTCATCACCGAAGTGGCCGTCAGTGTGCGCAGCACGTTGTCCAGCAGCCGCGCCACGCCCGCGGAAAAAACGGCGTGCTCGCGGGCCTCGGCATGAAAGCCCTTCACGACCCGCACGCCGCCAATCGATTCCGTCAGCCGGCCGGTAACCTCCGCCTGGATGCGGGCGCGCTCGCGAAAAATCGGCCGGAGGATCCGAAAGGCTTTCTGCAGCGCGCCCCCGAACAGCAACAGAAAGAGAAACGCGATCCCGGTCATCAGCGGGCTGATGCGCAGCAGCACGACCAGCGCAATGGCCGCCGTCAGCAGGCCGCCGACAAACTCGACCAAGCCGGTGCCGATCAGGTTGCGGACGCCCTCCACATCGCTCATGATGCGCGAGACCAGCGCGCCGGCCTTGTTCGAATCGTAGTAGGCCACCGGCAGGCGGCCGACGTGTTCCTGCACCCTGCGCCGCAGCTCGGCGATCAGCTTCTGGGCCGCTTTGGAAAGCGATTGCACCAGGGCAAAGGACGTTGCGCCCTGGATTGCGGTGGCCGCCAGCACGGCGCCGACCAGCGGCGCCAACAGATCGGTGCGGCGTTGGCCGATGACATCGTCGATCAGGTATTTGGTGGAAGCCGGCAGCACCAGTCCGGAAACGCGGTTGACCGCCACCAACGCCAATCCCAGCCCCAGCAAGCCGCGGCGGGGCCGCAGCAGGGCCCAGATTTCCGGCATCGTGGCGAGGGTTTGCCGCACGCTCTTGCGGGACTGTCCGCCGCTGTCCATAGTCATTAGAGGATGGCGGGAGGCCGCACGATTCCTGCCGTGGCCCTCTTTGATTCCGCGCCAGGCAGCCGGCTGCATCGCACTCCCCCGATTCCCATAATACCTTTGAGTCTGTGGCGGCTCCGGAAGAAGTTTTTTAGGACCGCCTTTCCGATCTGAGAGATCCTTCTAACGTATTTGCAATAAGGGAGATTTCGTATAGTAAGAGCCGGACGGAGGCCCCCACAAGGATATCAAAGGCGGAAAGCGGCTCTTTACCGGCATGCGCAACGGCGTTAGGGAAACAGGTTCCTGGCAGCCCGGCGGGATCGACAAGGCCGGGCGGCAGCCAAGATCGCCGGCAGCATCCCTTTCCTTCCCCCTCTTGGTTTTCCGCTGCTTGCCGATACGTGAACTAGGAAAGCCATTGGTCCGCATGCGGGACCAGAGCGGCTTCTTGGGCGAGGATCTCTGCCTGGAGGGGAGCAGGAGGCTGTATATGTCAAGTGCTGGGGCCCCGGGACGGGATGCCAATTGGGAATCGTTGGAACGCCAGGACTGGCACCTTTGGGTACTGGCCGTTCTGCTGATGTTTGTGCTGGGGGTCAGCTTGCTGAGCTTCATGTTTCCGAGCGTCTTCTGGCTCGGACGCCAAAGCGGCATCAACGCTCCGGAGCGAGCCTTCTTCGGATTCTGCATCCTGCTGGCTCTGACGCTGGTCTACATGCTGCAACGGCAAGCCGCGGTGCGGCGGCTGAAGCGAAGCCTCTATGAAGCGCGCGTGGCGGCCATCGAGGCGGAACAGCAAATGCACGTGCTTTCGCTGACTTCGCTTCCGGAGCTCAACCAGTTCCGCGACTCGCTGGCTATGGAGTTCCGGCGCGCTTCGCACGCCAATGAAAATTTGTCCGTAATCCTGTTGCACCTGGAAACGGCGCCGGAGGACAAGCTGGGCCGCGCCGCGCAACTGTTGCGCCAGATGCTGCGGCCCCATGAGACGCTCTATCGCGTTTCCCGGCAGCGGCTGGCCCTGATTCTGCCCGCCATGCGGACGGCCGATGTGGAGGCGTTTGCCAATCAGATCGCGGAACGGCTCCGCCGCCTTCTTCCGGGCGAGCCGGTTTCCGCAACCGTGCTTGCATATCCCGAACAGGCCACCAGCTTGGCGGAGCTCGAAGGCCGCTTGCGGCTTCTGGTGGCCGCCGGCGATGGCGCTCCGGGAACAGTGGACAGTTCGGTTCCCACTCACTAAGCGGCCCGCGATTGCCCGGCAGCGCCCTGCCGCAGAACGGCTACCGCGTCAGCGGCCGAAGGATCTCGCTCAGCAGGTCGGCTCGGGAGGTGTCGCGCTCCAGCGCCGGATAGCGCTCCCCGGCGTGATAGTCCAGGCGATACGTCTGGTAATACTCGCGGTTCTCTATCAGCAGTTCAATCGGCTGCGGAGAGTGGCGCGCCTCTTGGATGGCCTGGCGGATCCCTGCGGCGGTGTACTTCCTGCCATTCACCGCCACCACCTTCATCTCCGGCGCGATTCCGGCCCGGTCCGCCGGCTGGCCCGGGATGACGCTGCGGATCACCCCCTCCCGGTTCACAGAGATGCCCAGCGAGAATTCCAAATCCGCGGCTTGGGAATCGTCGCTCCCGGAGCGGCTTCCCCCCGGAGGCATCTCTCGATAAACCAACCGCCAGCCGCCGCCTTCAATCCCTCCCAGGGGGGCCCGGGGAGCCGTGGAACGCAGTCGTTCCGTCAAAAACCCCTCCCAGTCGAAGGGCACCATTTCGGCGAGCGTCGAAACGATATCCTGAAAACGGTAGGGGATGACCGCCGGCCCACTACTGCCGCCACCGTAAAAACGCCGGGCGAACTCGTCCAGGGAATACCGCCCGTTGCTTTTCTCCCGCAGCAAGATGTCCGTCTCCAACCAAATGAGCGCGGCCTCATCGTAAAAATCCGTGCCGCGCCGCCAGTCGTTCCAACCGGGACGGGCATAGTAAAGAAATTGCGCCGAGACGGCGGTGTCTTCCAGGGGCCGCCAGGTTCGTCCCACGCGATGGTCCAGCGCCGCCGCCCGCTGCGCGATCCGGCCGCGAAACTCCTCCGCGCTCCACAATCCGCTGCGGGCCGCCAGCACGTAACCCCAGTAGGAGGTCAGCCCTTCGTACACCCACAGCATTGCGGTGTTCATGGGCTGGTCGAAATTCTCGGTGACCAGCCCTTCCGGGCGGCGATATTTGCCGTTCCAGGAATGCACATACTCGTGCGGCAGCAGGGCCCCCAGGGAGGCTCCGGCGCGGTTTCCCGTCAGCACATCGGCGGCCATCCGGTTATCGCTGGATTCGTGGTGCTCCAGCCCAAAGTGCGCCACATGGTCGCTCAGGGTCAGCAAAAACGTATAGCGGTTGTAATGGCGTGACCCGAACAAGGCTCCGGCTTCCTGGATGAGCCGCCGCAGGCCCGCCTCCGCATCGGGCTTCAGCTCGAGGGCAGTTTCCTCGTCCGCCACCATGGCGATCGAATGTTGGCGGCCATCCGCTTCGCCCAGCGAAATTTGGCGGAAGTGCCGGCCGGCGATCAGCGGCGAATCCACCAGGGTCTCCAGCGACACGGGGGCAAACTCCACCTCCGCCCCGTTCTGTTGGACGACCCGCAGGGCGCTGCCGAACTGCCAGCCCTCGGGCAACCGCAGGCGCGGTTCATAGGTCCAGGAGGCGGCGCTCCTCCCGCTCGGATAGAGCAGCAACTGGTTCCAGCTCAGCACCGCCAGATGCGGGGTGGTGGAGGCTCCGGCGCTGAAGCCGGAAGTGCCCGCCGGAGACAGAAAATCGAGCGACACTTCGAGCGTTTGCGCGCCCGCCGGAATTTCGCAATGGAAGGAATACAGATCCAGGGGATCGCGACGCCAGGAAAGTTCCCGGCCGTTGGCGCGCAGTTTCAGCCCCACTAGGTCGCTGATGGGGCCGGAGGGGCCGTGCTCGCCGGGGATCCACTTGGGATAGAGCAGCGTCAGCGGGCCGCTCCGCACGGGAATGGTGAGCCGGGAGTGCAGGATGCCGCGCGGGGCATCGCGCGCATCT
>DATMAF010000410.1:0-6125 GCA_035560315.1 Terriglobia bacterium
CCGAGGCCGGGCTCGCCCGCCGCGCCGTTCCCGGCGGCACCGCGCCCGCCAGCGTCCGGCGGGCGTTGCGCCAGGCCGGATCGTGGCTGCGCTCGGCCCGCTAAAGCGTCTATAATCGCTGCGACCCTGACGCCCATGCAGATCGCCGTCCTGATTCCCTGCCACAACGAAGCAGCCGCCATCGGCAGCGTGGTGCAGAACTTCCGGGCGGCGCTGCCGCACGCGGCCATCTACGTCTACGACAATAACTCGACGGACCGCACCGCAGAAGTGGCCGCCGCCGCCGGCGCCATCGTCCGCCGCGAAACGCGCCAGGGCAAAGGCCATGTGGTCTGCCGCATGTTTGCCGACGTGGACGCCGACGTCTATGTGCTGGTCGACGGCGATGACACCTACGACGCCTCCGCCGCCCCGCGCATGGTGGAGCGGCTGTGCGCCGAGCAACTCGACATGGTCACGGGCGTGCGCGTCCCCCAAAGCCGCGGCGCCTACCGTCCCGGCCACGTCTTCGGCAACCGCCTGCTCACCAGCCTGGTCTCGAACCTTTTCGCGAGCCGCTTCACGGACCTCCTGTCCGGCTACCGGGTCTTCTCGCGGCGCTTTGTGAAGTCCTTCCCGGCGCTGGTGGCGGGCTTTGAGATCGAAACCGCCTTCACCGTGCACGCCGTGGAGCTACGCATGCCCATCGCGGAGACGGAAACCTCCTACAAGGACCGGCCGGCTGGCTCGGCCAGCAAGTTGCACACCTTCCGCGACGGCTTCCGCATTCTGCGCACCATCCTGCGCCTGGTGCTGGAAGTGAAGCCGCTGTCCCTGCTGGGCGGGATCTCCTTCCTGTTTGCGGTGGCGGCGGTGGCCATTTCCATTCCGGTGCTGGCAACCTACGCAGAGACGGGGCTGGTTCCCCGCCTTCCGACCGCCCTGCTGTCGGCCAGCATGATGGTGCTGGCGTTCCTGCTGTTTGTTTCCGGCCTGATTCTGGAGATGGTGACGCTGGGGCGCCGCGAATCGAAGCGCCTGCGTTACCTGGCGCTGCCCGCTCCCCCGCCGCTCGGCTAACGCCGCACCTGGAGCGCATCCAGCAGCAGGCCCGCCAGGAATCGCTTGGCCTGGCTGGAATTCATGATGGTCGGAGCCACCAGTGTAGTCATGCCCTTGCTCCGCACTTCCGTCTGCAACGCGGCGTCCTGCTCATCCAGCACGAACAGATCCACGAAGTCGCGGTACCTCTCAGCAACGGCGGCGGCGGAAGCGCCGAAGCCCAGCGACCGCATCATGCGATCCGCCGGCCCTTTGAGCGCCTTGCCGCCGACCAGGGGACTGATCGCCGCGACCGGCGCTGCGGTACAGCGCAGCGCCTCGCGAATACCGGGCACGGCCAGGATCGGGCCGATGCTGATGATCGGGTTGCTGGGCGCGAGGATGACCCCCTGCGCTTTCTGGACCGCCTCGATCACGCCCGGCGCTGGCCGGCTGCGTTCCGCGGCCGACAAATCCACCGCCCGCACCTCCGGCTCCTGTCGCAGCTTGACAAAGTATTCCTGAAACGAGAGCCAGCCCGCCGCTGTGCGTAGCCGCGTGGGCGCCGGATCGTTCGACATGGGAAGGATCGTTGCCCGCACGCCGAATCCCCGGCACAGCTCGCGGCTGACCTCCGCCAGCGTGGAGCCCTCCCGCAAGCGCCGGGTGCGATACAAGTGCGTGGCCAAATCCCGGTCGCCCAAACGAAACCATGTCTCGGTTCCCAGCCGCTCCAGCGCCTCCAAGGCATGAAAGGTGTCGCCCGCGATGCCCCAGCCGCTCTCCCGGTTCACCACGCCCGCCAGCGTGTACAGGATGGTGTCCAGATCGGGCGAGACGCGCAGGCCGTGGAACTCCGCGTCGTCGCCGGTGTTGACGATGACGGTGATCTCCTCGGGCGGCAGGACGGCGGCCAGCCCTTCCAGGAACTTTGCGGCGCCGATGCCGCCTGCCAGGACCGTAATCATCGGTGCAGACCCTTGCCGGAGTTTCCCCGCAGCGAAGCCGCAGGCTCCGCAGGATTGCCGTGCCGCGGCGCTTAGCGAAAGAGGTCTTTCTCGCGCGGGCGGATCAGTTCGGCGGCAGCGCCCTCCCGCGCCGTCCAGGGGAAATTTCGAATCACCGCCGCCGGGCGCCGCGCCGTCTTGCCCATGACCAGCTCGGCCGCCGCCGCCAACTCATCGGCGACGGCCATCACGGTGGCGGTGAGGACATGTCCCTGCCCGTCTTTCTCCCCCCGGTAATCGAGCAGCGGCCCAAAACCCGCTACGCCGATGGCCACGTTGGTCAGCCCTTCGCGCCAGGGCCGCCCGAAGGTGTCGGAGATGATGACCGCGACCTGCTGGCCCGTCCGTTCCGCAATGTTCTGGCGCAGCCGGAGCGCGGAACGGTCCGGATCGACGGGAAGCAGCGCCACCCAGCCCTCCGGAACGTTGGAAGCATCCACGCCGGCGTTGGCGCAGACCAGCCCGTGATGCGTCTCGACGATAATCACCCCGGCGTCCATGCGCACGATGCGGCGGCTCTCCCGCAACACCACTTCCACCTGCCGGGGGTCCTTGCCAAACTGCTCGGCCACGGAGCGCGCATAAGCCGAAGGGGTCACCTGCGCCAACTCCACCAGCCGGCCCTCGGCCTTGGAAACGATCTTCTGCGCCACCACCAACACATCCCCGTCCTCCAGGGGCTGGTTGTGATCCGCCAGGCTGCGGCACAGCAGATCCGCCAGGCAGTCTCCGGCGCGAATCTCCGGCAGCCCGGCAACGGCCCATAGCTCCAGCCGCTCAGGCGGCGCGTAGCTCTTCTCCATTTGGCTTGACAACCCTTCCGCCCCAGACTACTTTCGGAATGCGGGCCGGTTCAAGGAATTTCTCTCGTCCTGCCGCCGCGCTGCATTCCCGCATTCCGGTATGATAGTGCCGGGAGCCGACGACGGTGTTCGCCATCCTTCTGCCGGTCAAGGAGTTTCGCCGCTCCAAACAGCGGCTGGCGGCGGCGCTTTCTCCGCTGCGGCGCGAGCGCCTGGCGCGGGCCATGTTTGAGGATGTGTGGGAGACGCTGCGGGAATCCGCCGGGAGATACCGCCTCTTGGTCGTCACTGCCGAGCCGTTCGTCATCGAGCGCTGCCAGAGGCAGGGCGTCCCCGTGCTTGTCGAACGGGAATCCCGCGGCCACAGCGACGCCGTGGCCGCGGCGACGCCGTGGGCGATGCGCCAGGGCGCAAGCTCGCTGCTTTCGCTGGCCATTGACACGCCGGCCATCACGGCCCAGGAAATTTCTTCGATTGCGGAACGGTCGCAAGACTATTCCGTCATCGTGGTGCCGTCCGCCGATGGCAGCGGAACGAATGCCCTGTTGCGCACTCCCCCCGATGCCATTGCGCCGCGCTTCGGGCCGGGAAGTTGCGCCTTGCACGTGGCGGAGGCGCGATCGAAACAGCGCTCCTGCCTGGTGCACGCGGTTGCCTCCTTCGCCGCAGACATCGATACGCCCGAAGACGCCGAGCGTTTTCTGGCGTTGCGCCGCGGAAAACGAACGGCCGCGCTGCTGCGCCGCTGGCTCAAGGACGCTCCCGCTGCGGGCCGGGGAGTCGCGGTATGCTCCTGACCCATTCAAGTCCCGCCGCTTCCGCTGAGCGGCCGTTGCGCCACGTCCTGTGCGGCGAACCGTTGGACCGCGCGGCGGCGCTCCGCCTCCTCGAGGACCAGGAAGTTCCGCTGGAGGCGCTGGCCGAAGCGGCCCGCGCGCTCCGCCAGGCCGGCAAAGGCGCCACCGTCACGTACTCCCCCAAGGTGTTTCTGCCGCTGACAACTCTCTGCCGCGACCGCTGCGGCTATTGCACCTTCCGCCGCGACCCCGGCCAGGCGGGAGCGCGGTGGATGGAGCCGGAGGAGGCGCTGGCTGTCGCTCGAGCCGGCGAAACGCTGGGATGCCGCGAAGCGCTGCTCAGCTTGGGCGACCGCCCCGAAGCCGCCTTCCCGCAAGCGCGCCAGTGGCTGGCGGAGCGGGGATTCGCCCGGACGATGGATTACGTCGCCTGGATCAGCGATCGGCTGCTGCGCGAAACATCGCTGCTGCCGCACGCCAACCCCGGCTTGATGTCGCGGCGCGATCTGGCGCGCCTGAAGGAGTCCAACGCCAGCCTCGGCCTGATGCTGGAAACCACCTCCCTGGCCTTGTTCGCGCCCGGCGGAGCGCACCAGGACGCCGTGGACAAGCACCCGGCCCGCCGCCTGCGCGTCCTTCGGGAGGCCGGGGAACTGCGGATTCCGTTCACGACCGGCATTCTGGTCGGCATTGGGGAATCTCCCGGCGACGTGATTGACTCGCTCTACGCCATCCGCGACCTGCAAGACCGCTACGGGCACATTCAGGAGGTCATCGTGCAGAACTTCGTGCCCAAGCCGGAGATTCCCATGCACGCATGGCCCGCGCCGCCGCCGGAACGCTTTGCGCGCGTGGTGGCCCTGGCCCGGCTGATTCTGGGGCCGCGGATGAATCTCCAGGCGCCGCCGAACCTCAGCCCGGCTCACCTGGAGCTGCTGCTCGACTGCGGCATCAACGACTGGGGCGGCCTCTCGCCCCTGACGCCCGACTTCATCAACCCGGAAAAACCCTGGCCGCACGTGCGCCAGCTCGCCGCGTTGGCGGAGCGCAAAGGGCTGCGCCTGCGCGAGCGCTTTGCGGTTTATCCGGAGTACGTTTCCGGCGGCGCCTGGTTTTCGCCGGCGGTGGCCGACCGGCTGCGCCAGAGCGCCGACGCAGCGGGCTATCCGTTGCCCTGGGCGGGCAATGGGCCGGCGGCCGCCAGAACGCAGGAGCATTGAATGGCGATCAAGCAGGACGTGGTTTTCTCTCTGAACGGAGCCCCCTACGAAGATTGCGCGCCGGGGCTGAGCGCGCCGCTGCGCGCGGCGCTGGAGGCCGCCCTGGAAGGCCGGGAACTCAACGAACGGCAGGCGCTTGCGGTGGCCGCGGCGCGCGGCGAGCCGTTGCGCGCGGCGGCGGCGGTGGCCGACCGGCTGCGCCGGCAGAAGGTCGGGGACGAGGTCAGCTATGTGGTCAACCGCAACATCAACTTCACGAACATCTGCACCGTGGGCTGCACCTTCTGCTGTTTCGGCAAGAGCGTCCGCTCGCCGGATGCCTACTGGCATTCGCTGGAGACCGTGGCCGACCGCGCCGAGGAGGCATGGCGCAAGGGAGCTACGGAGGTCTGCGTGCAGGGCGGGCTGCCGCCGGAGCTGGATGGTTTCTACTATGCGCAACTGCTGCGGGCAATCAAACGCCGCGTGCCGGAGATTCACATCCACGCCTACTCGCCGATGGAGGTCGTTTACGGGGTGGAACGCACGGGCTTGCCGCTGCGCGATTATTTGACGATGCTGCGCGATGCGGGTCTGGGCAGCCTGCCGGGCACGGCGGCGGAGATCCTGGACGACCGCGTGCGGCAGGTGATCTCGCGCGCCAAGCTGACGCGGGCGCAGTGGATCGAGGTCATCACTACGGCGCACGAACTGGGCATCCCCACCACCTCCACCATGATGTACGGCCACGTGGAGTCGCCCGCCGACTGGGTGCGGCATCTGCTGTTGCTGCGCGACCTCCAGAAGCGCACCGGCGGCTTCACCGAGTTCGTCCCGCTGGGGTTCATCCATGAGCGAACCGCGCTGTACCGCTCCGGAAAGGCGCGGCCGGGAGCCACCGTGGAGGAAGACGTGGCGGTTCATGCGCTGGCGCGCATCCTGCTGAACGACGCCATCCCCAACCTCCAACTTTCCTGGGTCAAGCTGGGATGGGACGTCTCCCGGTTGTGCTTGCAGGCCGGGGCCAACGACTGCGGCGGGACGCTGATGGAGGAGAACATTTCCAGCGCCTCTGGCGAGGTCGCAGCCACCTCGGCCACGCCGGAACAGCTTCAGCAGTTCATTGCTTCGGCCGGGCGCATCCCGGTCGAACGCAGCACCACCTACCGAACGCTGCGGCGTTTCGAGGTCATGGCATGAGCCCGGAACGCGTCGCGCTGATCGGCGGCACGGGCGAGCTGGGCTACGGCCTGGCGCTGCGCTGGGTGCGGGCCGGCGTGCCCATTCTGATTGGCTCGC
>DATMAF010000411.1:0-2542 GCA_035560315.1 Terriglobia bacterium
CCGGTCCCGGAAAAGCGGAAGTTCTCCGGCCGCAACCGGACAGCGAACACTTCCGAGAGGTTGTCGTTGGGCAACTGCGTGGGGGCGCTGTAAAGGTAGGTGGCCGTCGAGCCGTCCTCCGATTGCTCGATCAGGTCCAGCTTGGAGCCGGCGTTCTGCGCCGTGATCGTCAGCGGCCACTGGATTTGCACCCCAGAGACCAGCCCGGTGAGCGCAAGGCGGATGCGGATGCTGCTGTTGGCTCCAAAGGGATTCCGCGCCAGCACCGGCTGGCCGGGAAAACTGCGCTCCAGGGGGTCCGCGTAGTCTGCAAAGGCGGTGGCGTAGCCTTCCTGAACCAGGATGGTGGGGATCACATCCTCGGCCGTACATGGAACTTCCGGAACGGAGGTAACCAGCAGAGAGAGCGGATTGGCCGAGTGGGCCACGACCAGCGCATCCGTCGGGAAGGTGGCCGCGGCGGCAGGGACGGCGGAAACCACGGCGATGGTCTCCAGGCCCGGGGTCGCCAGAACGCTCTCCGCGATGCGCGCCCGCACGCCGGCAATGCTGAGCCGGTCGAAGGCCGCCAAATTCACCCCCTGCTTTACCCCGATCGAAACCGTGTTGCCGGCGACCGTGATCACCCCGGTCATGAAAAGGCCCTCCTGGTTGCAGGAAAAAAAGCCGGAGATGGTCTCACAAATCAGGATTCCCGTGGAGGCCGAATTGTCAATGGTGATGTTGTTGAAGCGGACCTCGATTTTTTCCGCGGAGCTGACGCAGAACGCGTCGGTCTCCGTGCCGCAGGCGGGCTTGGCGATGAGCGAGAGGTCGCTGAGGACTTCCGACAGGCCGGTGTTGGCTACCACCACCGAGGGGATGGTCGTCACATCAAATTGCAGCGCCTGCCCCCGCGCCGCCGGCTGGAACGCCAGCCCGGCCGCCAGACACGCGGCCACGGCGGCCTTCCAACAGCCTTTGCCCTTGCGGCGACAGAACGGCCTCAATAAGCCACTGCCCTCCGAGTGTCCACCCCGAACAGCCCAGCCGAACTATCCACTGGCAAGCGGACGAAGCGGAATAGCAACTCGGCGAGACGGTGGGGGGAGTGTCGAACCGAAATTCTATTCTGCCCGCGAAAGCCTGTCAAGGCGCGCCCGGCTTCGGCCTCGCCGTATTTTTCGCGGTGCCGTCGAGGTCCGCTTCCCCGGCGGGTTGGTGTAGACTGAAGAAGATGGCTGACTGGGAGCGCAGGTATTCTTATCCTGAACTGGTGGAGACCCCCCGGCCCGCGGAACTCTATGTCGACCAGCCGGAAGCGCCTCCGCGCCCGAAATACTGGCTGCATATTCTCCTGTTTGTCGGGACCATCGGCAGCACTTTGCTGGTGGGCGGCTGGATCTACTCCGCAGCGGTGCTGACCATTCTGGCGTGCCACGAGTTCGGCCATTACTTCGTCGCCCGACATTACCGCGTTCCCGTAACATTGCCCTACTTCATCCCGTTTCCCTTCTCGCTGTTCGGAACTCTGGGGGCGGTGATCCGCATGTCGCCGCGCATCCCAAACCGCCGCGCCCTGTTTGACATCGCCGCCGCCGGCCCGCTGGCGGGCCTTGCTCCCGCGATCCCCATCACCTTTGTGGGCCTCACCCTTTCCAATCCCATCCACAAGGCCAACGTTCCCGAGGGAGTCATCCATTTCGCGGACCCGCTCCTGTTCAAGGGGCTGAGCTGGCTGGCGCTGGGACCGCTGGGGTCCGATGTCGACCTGCTGATTCACCCGCTGGCCTACGCCGGCTGGGTCGGCATGTTTGTCACGGCGCTGAACCTGCTGCCCATCGGGCAACTCGACGGCGGCCATATCTCCCATGCCCTGTTCGGGCGGCGAAGCCGCGTGGTGGCCTTCGCGATGTTCGGCGGGCTGCTGGCCTTCAGCATATGGGAGCAAACCTTCCTCTGGGTGCCGCTGCTGGTCTTGCTGTTTCTCTTCGGCATTCAGCACCCCCGCGTTCAGGATGACGGCCGTCCCCTGGGGAGGAAGCGCGTGGCTGTGGGAATCCTGTTGGGTGTGATCTTCACCACCTGCTTCACGCTGGTCCCGGTCTGGCAATAAGCGCCCCGTTTCCTGGAACCGCGTGTCGCTTCCCCAAAATGATTGCGCCCGGCGGCCGGTTGGCCGCTATGGCGCCTTGCGAGGAACTGTATGCGCATCATCGCGGGCGAATTTCGCGGGCGACGGCTGCGGACGCAGCCCGGCCGGGCGGTGCGCCCCACCAGCGACCGGCTGCGCGAGACGCTGTTCAGTGTTCTGCGCAACGAAGTCCCCGGCGCGGTGTTCGTTGATTGCTACGCGGGTTCGGGCGCGGTGGGCCTGGAGGCCCTCAGCCGGGGCGCGGCGGAAGTCATCTTCATCGAGCGGGATGACGGCGCCATCCGCACCATCGAACAAAATCTCGCCGCACTGCAACCCCTCGCCGGAACAACCGGCGCCGCGCGCGTTGTCCATGCGGAGGCGAAAGCCGGCCTGCGGCGGCTGGCAGCCCGGGGCCTGCGCGCCTCC
>DATMAF010000412.1:0-7563 GCA_035560315.1 Terriglobia bacterium
CGCGGTCCAGCTCGGATTCCAGAAAACTCGCCAGCGCGTCGTAGGTCGCCTCATCGGGATGCGGCGCGCCGCCGGGAGGCATGGCCCGGGTGCGCAGCTTCCGCACGACCTTCTCCCACACCTCCGGGTTCAGGGCGGGCTGATCCACATCCGCCTGATCGAGCAGCAGGTCTGCCGTCTTTAGCTTCGCGTTATGACACGTAGCGCAGTAGCGATTCACGACCGCGCGCTGGGTGGAAACTGGCGGCGCCGCTGGAGGGGAGCTTTGTTGTTCCGCCAGAACATGGCCGGATCGCTGCCCGGAAGCGAGCACCAGGAGCAGGATCCCCGCACACGCCAGATATCTCCCCCGTGCCATGGTCCGCTCCTTACATCAAATTGGCAAACCCGCCCGCCTGTTCTCCAGACCCCCACCGTCTTTGCAGGAGATACGCGGGCCCCAGCCCGCTGGGCTCAGGGCTTTCCAGCCCACACAAAAGCCCCTTCACCCGGCTCGCCGGGACTCCCTTATAATAGCAGACCCCGCAGCCTGTCAAGTCGGTTTTTATCTTGACAAAGATTGTTCTGTAGGGATATAAGCTACCCAGACTGGTGGGCGGTCTGGCTGTCAGCTGGCGGGCAGGCTGGAGGGCGGACAATCGGTTTTACAAATTTTGCAAAGTCAGGTCTGAAGGAGATCACCAGGATGCAACAGCGGTTTGGTATGCTTCTGCTGCTCGTTTGCGCAGCGGTCAGGAGCGGGCCCGCTTTCGCCCAGGTGGGCGGAACGCTGGAGGGCGTGGTAACGGACTCCAGCCGCGCCGTGGTGCCCGGGGTCACCGTCATCGTTACCAACTCGGAAACCGGGATCAGCCGCGAGACAACCACCGACTCCCAGGGCCGGTATATCTTTAACAGTCTGCCCCCCGCCCGCTACGATCTGACCGCCTCGCTGGCGGGCTTCAAGACCACGCGGCGCGAAGGAGTTACGCTGACGGTCGGAGCGGAACTGGTCGTCGATCTCACGCTGGAGCTGGGGGCAGTGGCCGAGCAGGTGACGGTTACGGGAGAGGCCCCGCTGGTGGAAACCCGGAGCGGGTCGGTCTCCGGCGTCATTGAAGAAAAGGTGATCCGTGAGATTCCTCTCAATGGACGCAGCTTTGCCAACCTGATGGAATTGCAGCCCGGCGTCATTGTAACGCGGGCGGCGGGCCGTTCCACCACCGCCGGCACCGGCGATAAGATGGCCCTCGGCGGCGCCCGACCCAATCAGATGAGCTTCCTGCTCGACGGCGCCGACATGATGGGCAAGGACAACACCAACCCCGCCGGCGCCTCCGGCGTGCTGCTGGGCGTGGATACGGTGCAGGAGTTTCGTGTTTCCACCAGCGGCTTCAGCGCCGAGTATGGCCGCAATTCCGGAGGCGTGGTCAGCGCCGTGACCAAGTCCGGCACCAACAATTTTCATGGCACGCTGTTCCACTTCCTGCGCAACGACAACCTCGATGCCCCCAACTATTTTGATGGTGACGAGCAGCCCGAATTCAAGCGCAACCAGTTTGGCGGCACCCTGGGGGGGCCTATTCTCCAAAACCGAACCTTTTTCTTCGGCAGCTACGAAGGCCTGCGCGAGCGTCTGGGAGTCACCAATAGCGACCTGGTCCCCACCGCGGAAGCCCGCACCGGAATCATCCGCAACTACCAGACCGGAGCCGTGGCGCAGCAGGTCACGGTTGCCAACTCCATCAAGCCCTACCTGGACCTCTACCCGCTGCCCAACGGGGCCAATGAAGGCCTGGGGACGGGCCGCTATTTCTGGGCGGGCTCGGAAAACACCGACCAAAATGACTTTCTCATCCGCATCGATCACCAGCTTTCCTCCCATGATTCACTCATGGGGCGCGTGTTTTTCGACGACGGGGAATCGCGCGATCCCGGCAGCCTGGGACTCATTAGCAGCGTTGCCGACTCGCGCATCCAGAGCTATGTGGCGGACCACAAACGCATTTTTGGCTCCAGCCTGGTCAACGATTTCCGCGTGGTCTTTACCCGCAGCCGGCTGACTGCGGACAACCACATTCCGGACCGGCTCAATGCCCTTGAATTTATTCCCGGGCGGGGGTACGGGATTCTGGCGCCGGGCGGCATCGCAGGCATTTCCAGCGGCGGCACCGA
The DNA here is from genome assembly GCA_035560315.1 of Terriglobia bacterium. Taxonomy (GTDB): domain Bacteria; phylum Acidobacteriota; class Terriglobia; order 2-12-FULL-54-10; family 2-12-FULL-54-10; genus DATMAF01. The sequence goes on from DATMAF010000412.1 coordinate 2,155, forward strand.
GCCGCGCTTCTGGACCCAGAACCTCTTTGAATACATCGATGATGCCGTCCTGAGCCGGGGCGCGCACACCTACAAGCTGGGGGGCATCGCCAAACGCATCCGGTACAACGGCTTTTCGGCCGCCCGTTTCCGCGGCGAATACCAGTTCTCGAACCTGGCGAATTTCCTGACCGCGGTGCCCAGCCGGTACGAGGCGGCGTACGTGTTTGCCGGAACGCGCGGGCTGCGGCAGTGGTTGTTCGGCCTGTATTTCCAGGATGACTGGCGGATGAATTCGCGGCTGACGCTCAACCTGGGAGTGCGCTACGAGGTGACCACCGTGCCCACAGAGGTCAACGGCAACCTGGCCAACTTGCGGAATCAACTGGATCCCCAGGTCACGGTCGGCGATCCGCTGTGGATCAACCCCTCGCTGAAGAACTTCTCGCCCCGGATCGGATTCGCCTACGATCCCTGGGGCGACGGCAAGACTTCCGTTCGCGGCGGATATGGCATTTATTTCGATCAGTTGCTGCCCATCTATTACCGCGACAGCCCCTTCCGGATTCTTCCTTACCAGCAGCGGTTCTTTATCACGCCCACGGACGCCATTGTTCCCGGAGGCGTCATTCCATTTCCGAACGCCATCAATTTGTTCGTCCCGCAAGCCCGGCTGAGCGATCCCAACGTGCAGGTCGATCTGAGCAACTACCGGCCGCACCAGCCATACACGATGCAATACAACCTAACCATCCAACGGGAATTGTTCCAGGATTTCTCGCTGATGATCGGCTATCTCGGCTCCCAGAGCCGGAACAACTCCCGCAACGTGAACTGGAACTCTTCGCTTCCCACCTCGATCGTCAACGGACAGAAGTTCTGGGCCGCCGGTTCGCCGCGCCGCAATCCCAACTTTGCGGCGGTGCTGCAGCGCGAGTTCGACTCCAACGCCAACTACAACTCGCTGCAATTGCAGGCCAAGAAACGCTTCAGCAAGGGGTACGATCTCAACCTCGTCTATCAATGGTCGAGAACGATGGACATGATGTCCGGGATCGGCGGCAGCACCGATTTCGGCAACATCACCAGCTTTTCCATGGACCCGGAAGACCGCGGCCGCGACTACGGCCGGGCGGCGTTCGACATTCGCCATTACCTGACGATCAACGGCACCGTTGAAATCTCGGGGGGGGATTTTTCCGGAGCGGCGCGACAGATGCTCAGCGGCTGGCGGCTGAGCAGCCTGTTCACCTATTCCTCGGGAGAGCCCTTCAGCGTCACCAACCGGTTCGATCGGGCGCCCAACAACGTTCGCATCTTCGGATTCCAGGAGCGGCCCAACGTAGCGCCCGGCGCTTCGAACAATCCGACGGAGGGAACCTCGGCCGGGTGCAGCTATGGGGGGGCCTCGGTGGCCGCTGGCACAAAGCTCGGAACTCCCAACTTATGGTTTGATCCTTGCGCCATCCAGCTCCAGCCCGCCGGTTTTTTGGGCAATCTGGGGCGCAACACGCTGCAAGGCCCCGACGTGCTGAAGCTGGACCTGGCCGTGCTGAAGGATTTCCGGTTCTCGGAAAACCACCGGCTGGAGTTTCGCTGGGAAATTTTCAATCTGTTTGACCGGGCCAATTTTGACGTGCCCAACTTCAACGTGTTTTTGAGCGGCTCGCCCACCGCCGGCGGCAACGGGAGCGCGGGCAAAATTACCAGCACGCGCACCTCGGCCCGGCAGATGCAACTGGCGCTGAAGTATATCTTCTGAGTCCGAAGGCGCTTGAGGCGAGCGACGCGACGGGTTACCGGGGCGATGCACGGCGGGATGGTCCCGGCGCGGACCAGTGACTCCTGGCGGAGCAAAGTACACGGGAGCGGAGAACAATCATCCGTCGGGGGATGGTTTGGGATTTTTTGTGCAGGCTGTCGGCCGCGTGCCGAACAGAGAAAGGGGAATACGTATGCGTTTGCGTGGACGTTCCGCGCAGTGGATTCTGAGCGGAGCCTTCTATCTTGCTCTTGTGGCCTCGGGAGGATCGCTGCTCATCGGCCAAGGCAATTATGGCACCATCCTGGGGACGGTGCGCGACTCCTCCAACGCCGTGCTGCCGGGCGTTGAGCTGACCATCACCAATACGGAAACCGGGGTGTCGCGGACCGGAATTACCGGCGCTCGCGGGGAATACCGCGTCACCGCCCTGCCCCCGGGCACCTACGAAATCCATGCCACCATGAGCGGGTTTCAAACCGGAGTCCGCACCGGTGTGACGCTCAGCGTCGGCCAGGACGCCACCGTGAACTTCACGCTGGAGGTCGGCAGCGTGGCCGAATCCGTCACAGTAACGGGGGAAGCCCCGATGGTGGAGACCACCAACGCCGTCGTCAGCCAGGTGGTGGACCCCACCATGATGCGGGAAATCCCCCTGAATAATCGCAGCTTCCTCGACCTGGTCCCAATGACGGGAGGAGCTATTTTTGTGGAGACGGCGGATTCCAGCGCGACCAAGGGGTTTGGGCGCAAGCTGGCCATCACCGGGACCCGCTATACAGAAAACAGCTTCCTGCTCGATGGCGCCAGCATGAATGACGCCGCCGGCGCCGCCGGCAGCGCCGACGGCACCATTGCGGGCGTCGAAACCGTCCGGGAATTTCGCGTCATCACGAACGCCTATGACGCCGAGCACGGCCGGCACACCGGTGGCGTCATCAGCGCGGTCACGAAATCCGGCACTAATAATCTCCACGGTTCGGTGTTCGAGTTCCTCCGCAACGACAACCTGGACGCCGCCAATTGGGCCGACAATGCGCGCGGGGGAGGCGTCAAGCCGGAATTTCGGCGCAACCAGTTCGGGTTCTCCCTGGGCGGGCCGGTCGTTCGCGATAAGACGTTTTTCTTTGGCAGCTATGAAGGCCTGCGGGAGTTCCTGGGCCAAACGCAAACCTTTAATGTGCCCAGCCTCAGCGCGCGCAGCGGATTGCTGGGCGCATCCCAGACCCCCACGGCCATCGATCCGGACGTGAAACCCTTCCTGGATTCGTTCCCGCTTCCCAACGGGGCATCGATCAATCCCGACACCACGGAGTTTTCCGAGCCGCGGAATCGTGTCACGGATCATGATTTCTGGGCCGGCAAGATCGACCATCACTTCTCAGAATCCGACTCCATCGCCAGCCGGTTTGTGTACGACAATACCGACCGCGAAAATCCGGACAGCCTGAATACTGGCGAGCTGCATTTCACGCGGTCGCGCTTTCTGAACGTCGAGCATGTGCACATCTTCTCTCCGGCGCTGCTCAGCAAGACCATGGTGGCTTTCAACCGCACCAACATTGCGATTCAGGATTTCCCCATCCCGGGCACCAACTTTCCCCGGACGACGTTCTCCGATCTCACCGATGGGTTCGGGAACTTTAGCGTCAGCGGCTGGAGCACCTGGGGCGGCGGCACCACCAATCCCAAGAAAAACGTGCAGAACAACTACCAGTGGAAGCAGGATTTCACCTATACCGTGAACACGCACGCCCTCAAGTTCGGCTTTCACTTCGACCGCTTCCAGGTCAATCAGCGTTCCGAAGCCCGCGGCTTTGGAACATTTTCCTTCGGCTCCCCGGCCGACTTCTTCGCCGGGATTCCGGACCAGGCGACGTTCCTGCGGCCCGGTTCCGACACCATTCGCGGGTATCGGCAAAACCTCTATGGCGTGTATCTCCAGGACGACATTCAGTTGACCGATCGGCTGACCCTCAACCTGGGTCTGCGCTACGAATTCACCAATACGCCCGACGAGGTCAACGGAAAGGTAGCCAACGTCCGCGATCTGCGGGAGCACTTCTTGTACAGCTTTACGGAACAAGATGTCAGCATCGGAGATCCGTGGTATCTCAATCCCTCGCTCATGAACTTTGCTCCCCGGCTGGGGGTCGCATGGAACCTCTTTGGCGACGGCCGGACCTCCTTGCGGGCCGGAGTGGGTTTGTTCCACAGCATGATCCTGCCGTCGAACCTGCTCACCTGGGGTGTTCGTGTTCCCCCCTTCTTTGTGAATGTGTTTTTGGAGCGCGGCCCGCTGCTTCAGAGGACGGGGCAGACCATCGATTTCCCCAACACCTATTTCACCCAGCCGTTTGTGAGGACACCCGGTCTGGGCGGCCTAGCCCGGGCCGATGGGTTCCAGTGGAATCCGGAGCAGCCCAAGGTATACAAATGGAGCATGGACATCGAGCAGGAACTCCTGCGCAATCTCTCCGTGCAAGTCGGCTATTCCGGCACCCGGGGCGTGCACTTGCAGCGCGGTCCGTTGCAGATCATCGCCACGCTGGCGGAAATGCGGCCCTACCAGGGTGGGCAGCGCCGGTTCATTGCCACCTACCTGCCGTATCCCAGCCAGTCCTGGAGCTTCTTCCGCTGGGCCTATACCGACGGCACCTCTGATTACCATGCCTTGCGGCTGAATGTGAACAAGCGCTTCAGCAGCGGCTTGCAGTTCCAGACCTCGTACACCTTCTCCAAGTCCACCGATACGGGCAGCAGCTGGACGGGAAGCAACGACTTCCAGGGAGAAATCCGCGGTTACCGCGATACCAAGCTGCCGGCGTTGTCCGCTTTTGACTTCCGGCACAACTTCTCTTCCAATTTTGTCTACGACCTGCCCGGCGCCAACCTAACCGGGCCAGCGAAGGTGTTTCTGGGGGGATGGAGCCTGGGCGGCATCCTGCGCTTCAATACCGGCTTTCCCCTCAACGTGTCGATGCAACAACCCCGGCCCAGTCCAACCGGGCAGTCTTCTACGGCCGTCACTCCGACCAACGTGGATGGCCCCTCACTGGACCTGATTCCCGGGGGCAACAACAACCCAGTGCTGGATGATGGCCGGAATCCGGATCAGTACTTCGACGTGCGGCAGTTCACCATACCCCTGGTTGTCGAGGGAGCACAGCATGGTTTCTTCCAAGGCAATCTGGGCCGCAACACGCTCATTTCCCCCGGAATCGCCAACTTTGATGTCACCTTCACCAAGAACACGGCACTGCCCTTCCTGGGCGAGGCTGGCAATCTGCAGTTCCGGGCGGAGTTCTACAACCTGCTGAATCGGGTTAACTTCGGCAGCCCGGCGACGCAGATCTTTAGCCGACCTCGCAATGGCGCCAACCTCGCCGGGGACCTTGCCGATCCCTGGACGCGGAGGCTGCAAGCTAGCGCGGCGCGCATTAACGATACCCGCACCAGTTCCCGTCAATTGCAGTTTGGGCTGAAGGTGATTTTCTAAGCCCGCCGCGATTCTCTTTCCTTGACTCAGCCCCTCCGCCGCAATGCGGAGGGGCTTTTCTTTCCGGCGGCAAAGCGGCTGCATCGAAGACCGAAGCGGGGAAACGCGGAAGAAGGATCGGAGAGGGAAACGGTTCAGGCAGCCGGCTGGAGCGGCCGGTGCAGCAGAG
>DATMAF010000413.1:0-5194 GCA_035560315.1 Terriglobia bacterium
CGCCAACATCGTCCCGCCGGTCGTTCTGGTGCTGCTGTTTTCAGTGCCGGTGGACTGGAAGAAGGGAGAATTTGTCCTGGAATCCAAGGACGCTCTGGCTCGCACCCCCTGGAATGTCCTGCTGCTGTGCGCGGCCGCCCCCGCGGTCGTTGATGCCCTGGTGGAATTCGGCTTCGTAACGGCCGCCGGGAGCTGGATCGGGGCGCTGGGGCTGGGACGTTTTTCCTTGCCCGTGGTTTCCTCGCTGATCGTGGCATTCCTCACCAACATGATCTCGGGAGTCGCCGCCACCTCGCTGGCGGGGAGCGCGCTGATCCCCGCCGCGCAGCATGTGGGATGGAATCCCGCTTCGATGGCCATGTTGATCCCGAATGTGGCCGTGGGTTTCGCCCTGCCGTGGGCCGGCGCGGCGGCTGGAACCGCCTTTGCCACGGGGGAAATCGGCATGAAAGACATGGTGCGGGTGGGTATTGTTGCCACCATTGTTTTCGCACTGGCCGTGGCAGCGATGCATTTTTTGCTGGCGCCGCTACTCTGAAAGCCCTCCGCCACCCTCCAAATCAGTCGCCACATAAGCCTTTTTTGTTTATAATTTATTTAAAAACAATAAGATAATATTTAGCATGAAGCGCTAAACTTTTCTTATTAAATTTTTCGCCAATTGTCTTGACAAAGGCGGCTGGGTTGCGTATATTAGCACTCTTCGGCGGAGAGTGCTAATAATCTGCTGAAGAAAATCCCAAGAGGAGAGACCCCTGGCAAGGCCAGCAGGATGGTTCGTTCGGGTTTGGTTCACAGGTCGAGCGCCGGGGAGTTTTCCGAAGACGGCGACGGGGTGGAAGCCGCAGATGCCATCCGGCCGAAGCAGGAGTAAGGAGGATTGATCGCGATGAAAATTCGACCTCTGCAAGATCGAGTTGTCGTCAAGAGGTTGGAAGAGAAGGAAACCATGCGCGGGGGGATCGTGATCCCCGACACGGCGAAGGAGAAGCCGCAGGAGGGCGAGGTAATCGCCGTGGGCAACGGGAAGATTCTGAACAATGGGACCCGCGTGGCCATGGACGTCAAGGTGGGAGACCGCATCCTGTTTGGCAAGTACGCGGGCTCCGAGGTCAAGATCGACGGCGAAGAACTGCTCATCATGCGGGAGGAAGACATCCTGGGGATTCTGGGCGAGAATTCGTCCAAAGGGAAAAAGTAACCCTCGCTCCGCCGAGCGGAGGAGCGGAGTTTTGAAACGCATCCGGGTGGACACCACTCACCGCCGCGGGAGCGAGCGCTCGGAGCAGCGGCTGGCTGCGGCGAACAGATCATTGCACGGAGGAATTCGATGGCAGCAAAACAGATTGTGAAGGGCGAAGAAGCCCGCCAGCACATTTTGCACGGAGTCAACGCGCTGGCGGACGCGGTCAAAATCACGCTCGGCCCCAAGGGCCGCAACGTGGTTTTGGACAAGAAGTTTGGCCCGCCGACCGTCACCAAGGACGGGGTTACGGTGGCCAAGGAAGTGGAACTGAAGCACCCGCTGGAAAACATGGGCGCGCAGATGGTGCGCGAGGTGGCCTCCAAGACCAGCGACGTGGCCGGCGACGGCACCACGACGGCGACCGTCCTGGCGCAGGCAATTTTCCGTGAAGGCATCAAGAGCGTCGCCGCCGGCGCCAATCCCATGGCGCTGAAGCGCGGCGTGGACAAGGCCATCGAGGCCGCCGTGGCCGAGATCAAGAGGCTCTCCAAGCCGGTCTCCGGTGAGATGATCGCCCAGGTCGGCACCATCTCGGCCAACAACGACAAGACGATCGGCAACATCATCGCCGAGGCGGTCAAGAAGGTAGGCAAGGACGGCGTCATCACGGTTGAGGAGTCGAAAACCATGGAGACGGCGTTGGAGGTGGTCGAAGGAATGCAGTTTGACCGCGGCTATCTCTCGCCGTACTTCGTCACCGACGCCGAGCGGATGGAGTGCGTGCTGGAGGACGCCCGCATCCTGATTCACGAAAAGAAGATCAGCTCCATGAAGGACCTGCTGCCGCTGCTGGAGCAGATCGCCAAGTCCGGCAAGCCGCTGCTGATCATCGCCGAGGATGTCGAGGGCGAGGCGCTGGCCACCTTGGTGGTCAACAAACTGCGCGGGACGCTGCACTGTGCCGCGGTGAAGGCTCCCGGCTTCGGCGACCGTCGCAAGGCCATGCTCGAAGACATCGCCATCCTGACCGGCGGGCAGGTGATCAGCGAGGAGCTGGGCTTCAAGCTGGAGGATGTGAAGCTGGATCAGCTGGGCCGGGCCAAGAAGATCACCATTGACAAGGACAACACCACCATCGTCGAGGGCGCCGGCAAGCACGCCGCCATCGAGGGACGGGTGAAACAGATTCGCACCCAGATTGAGGAGACCACCTCCGATTATGACAAGGAGAAGCTCCAGGAACGGCTGGCCAAGCTGGTGGGCGGCGTGGCCGTCATCAAGGTCGGCGCGGCGACCGAGACCGAGATGAAGGAGAAGAAGGCTCGCGTTGAGGACGCCATGCACGCCACCCGCGCGGCGGTGGAAGAGGGCATCGTGCCGGGCGGCGGCGTGGCCTTGCTGCGCGCCTCCCGCGTGCTTGACAAGATAAAAACCGAAGAGGAGGACGAGCAGATCGGCGTCTCCATCGTCAAGCGCGCGCTGGAGGAACCCTGCCGGCAGATCTGCCTCAACGCCGGCTATGAGGGCGCCATCGTGGTGGAGAAGATCAAGGAGAACAAGGACGACGAGTTCGGCTTCAACGCCGAGACGGAGGAGTACCAGAACCTGGTCAAGGCTGGAGTGATCGACCCGACCAAGGTAACCCGCCTGGCGCTGCAAAATGCCGGCTCGGTGGCCTCCTTGATGCTGACCACCGAAGCCCTCATCGCGGAGATCCCCGAAGAGGAGAAGAAAGCCCCGGCAGTGCCCGGCGGCGGCATGGGCGGCGGCATGTATTGATCATTCTGTTCCTCATCCCGCGCTGTCATTCCGAGCGCCGTGAGGAATCGATTTTCCCCAGCCCGGGCAGCAACCTGCCCGGGCTTTTTCCTTTGTCGGAGCTAGCGGGCTCCCGCGCTATCAGGGAGCCGTCGTAGCTGCAGGCGCCATTTCTTCGGAACTGTGATTGGTTTTTTTCCTGCGGAACACGCAGGCCGCACTTCCATGCGCCCGACGTCAAATACGAAGCGGGAATCGAGATAGAAACACGGGAGCCGCTGGCGGCTGCCTGGCTCAAACGCGCACTGGCACGGGTGTGGCAATGGCATGCCGATGCCAGGAGGAATTGAGAGAAAAACTGGTTGCGGGCCTGGCGGGCGTGGTTTTGTCTGTTGCGGGAAATACGAACGCTTCTTTCTGTTCAGCTTATTGAACAGGAACTTTTTGTGGGACCCTGGTTCCATTGATTTTGCTTGCTCCCGGTGCTTATACTTAATGATGGACGTAAGAAAATGGCTCCACATTCTCACCGGCTGACCCCGAACGGTTAGAAACAGTCGCAGAGCAAAGGCCCAGGGGCGCACTCCCCATTCAGGGCTGAATTACGTTCCAAGGAGTGAAATGGCCACCACCGAAACAGCGGTTCCGAGCGACGCCTCGCTTACCAGAAAGCGCGTCATCAATGACATGAGCATCCAGGTCGCGACGGTCAACGGCTCCGGCAGCCAGACGGCCAACACCGTGCTGTTGCGATCCCTCTTCCAGATGGGCATTCCCGTTTCCGGAAAAAATATTTTCCCGTCCAACATTGCCGGGCTTCCCACCTGGTACACCATCCGGGCCAACCACAACGGCTACATCGCGCGCAAGAAGGAAATCGACTTTCTCGTGGCGATGAACCCCGAGACGGCGCGGGAGGACGTGCTGAACCTCCAGGCCGGCGCGGGCGTCGTCTATGACGAGCCGCTGAACCTGAAGCCGCTGCGCTCCGACCTGACGTTCTACCCCGTCCCGTTCGACAAGCTGGTGGTTCCGGTTTGCCCGGATGCGCGCCTGCGCCGGCTGGTGCGCAACATGATCTATGTCGGCGTCCTGTCCTACCTGCTGGACATCGAAATCGAGGAGATCGAGAAGGCCCTGCAGAAGCAGTTGGGCAGCAAGCCAAAGGCGCTCGCGCTGAACTGGAACGCGATTCAGGCCGGCGTGGAGTATGCCCGTCAGAATTTCCAGAAGTTCGAGCGCTTTGGCGTGGCGCGCATGAACAAGACGGCCGGGAAAATCCTGATCGACGGCAACGCCGCCGCCGCCATCGGCTGCATGTTCGCGGGCGTTACGGTGGCGGCCTGGTATCCCATTACGCCCTCTTCCTCGCTGGCGGAATCGCTCATGGAGTACATGCATCAATACCGCACAGATCCCAAAACCGGCCAAGCCACGTACGCCATCGTGCAGGCGGAAGACGAGCTGGCGGCCGTCGGCATCGCCATCGGCGCGGGTTGGGCCGGCGCCCGGGCAATGACCGCCACCTCCGGCCCCGGCATTTCCCTGATGAGCGAGTTCTCCGGCCTGGCCTATTACGCCGAAATCCCGGTGGTTATTTTCGACGTCCAAAGGACCGGCCCTTCCACCGGCCTGCCCACCCGCACCATGCAGGGAGACATCCTCTCCACCGTGTACCTCTCGCACGGCGATACGCTGCACATCCTGCTGCTGCCTTGCTCGGTCGAAGAATGCTACTCCATGGCGATGGAAGCCTTTGACCTGGCGGAGGAGTTTCAGACTCCGGTGTTTGTGATGAGCGATCTGGACCTCGGCATGAACAACTGGATGGCGGACCCCTTTCCCTACCCTGACAAGCCGATGGCGCGCGGCAAGGTGTTGACGGCGGAGGACCTGGATCGCCTGGGAAAATTTGAGCGCTACCGCGACGTCGATGGCGACGGAATTCCCTACCGCACCCTGCCGGGAACCAAGCATCCCCTGGCGGCCTACTTCACCCGCGGCAGCGGCCATAACGAAAAGGCCGCCTACAGTGAAAGGCCGGAAGACTACAAGAACAACATGGACCGTCTCCGACGCAAGTATGAGACGGCGCGCGGCCGTGTCCCGGCCCCGGTCCTCGAAGAGGACCCCAACGCCGAGATTGGCCTGATCGCCTTCGGCAGTTCGCATTGGGCGGTGGTGGAGGCGCGCGACCAGTTGCGCCTGGAGCAGAACATCCCCACCGCGTATCTCCGCCTGCGCGCGCTG
>DATMAF010000414.1:0-2273 GCA_035560315.1 Terriglobia bacterium
GAGCGATCGGCCACCGACCCCAGCGCCCGCCTCTTTAGCGAATTGGTCGCCGAGGACGCCTGGCGGCGAACCCCGGCCGCCTCCGCCCGCAGCCTGATCGAGCCGCGCAAAATTGTCCGTCCGCTGCTCTGGGCCGGCGGCTCGGTGGCCGTCATCCTGTTGCTGGGGCTGTTCGGCCCCGGAATCTTCCGCTACGGGACCAAAGCGCTGTGGATCGGTTGGGTGCAGGCCAAATCGACGCCGCTGTATCAAATCCGGGTGCTCCCCGGAGACATCACCATCGGCCGCAACACCGACCAGGAAATCGTCGCGGAGCCGCTCGGATTCCTGCCCCAGGAAATGCGTTTGTTCGTCCAGTACGAAACGAGCGCGGATTGGGAGTCGGCGCCCATGATTTCCTCCGAGCGCGGCGGGACGTTTCACTTCCTCTTGATGAATGTGCAGCAGCCGATGAGTTACTACGTGGAATCGAACGGCGTCCGTTCCCCCCGGCACACGATTTCGGTGATTGCCGTTCCGCGCGTCGAGCGCCTGGAGGTGCGCTACCGCTTCCCGGCTTATGCCGGCCTGCCGGATCAGGTGGACCCGGCCGGGGGCGACATTGTGGCGCTGAAAGGGACCGAGATTACGCTCACGGTGCACACCGACGCTCCGGCTCCCGGTGGACGGCTGGCGCTGGACGACAACAGCTCCATCGAGCTGGTTCGCAGCGGCGAGCGCCAACTGCAAGCCCGCTGGACGCTCTCGCAGGACACCCTCTATCACGTGCGTCTGCAAGACCCCCGCGGGCGGGAGGCGCGGGCCAGCGAAGAATATTTAATGCAAGCGATCGCGGACTTTGCTCCCACGGTGCGTCTGACCCGTCCCGGCCGGGACTTGCAGCCCACGCCGATTGAAGAGGTCGTGGTCGGGCTGGAGGGCCAGGACGACGTGCGGCTGGCGGATTTGAGCCTGCATTATTCCGTCAACGGCAGTCCTGCGCGCACCGTGCCGCTCCTGGCTCGTGCCGCAGGGCAGCAGGCCGCCGCGACGCATTTGCTGGCGCTGGAAGAGTACTCGCTTTCTCCGGGCGACCTGATTACCTACTACGGGACGGCCCGGGATGCCGCCGCCAATACCGCCACGACGGATATGTTTTTCCTGCAAGTGCGGCCGTTTGAGCGCAACTACATGCAAAGCCAGAGCGCCGGCGGCGGGGGGGGCGGCAGCGGCGATGAAGGGTCGTTCCTTTCTGAGCGGCAGAAGGAAATCATCTCGGCCACCTGGAACGTGATTCGCGGCAAAGAAAAGCAGCGGCCCGAAGAGCTGGAAGAAGCCGGCAAAGTGCTCTCGCAAGTGCAGCGCGAACTGGCCGAACAGGCGGGCACCTTGTCCGGCCGCATCGGCCGGCGCGAGCTGGATGGAGTCAACGACGAGTTCGCGGGGCTGACGGAGAACCTCCGGAAAGCGGTTGAGTTCATGGGGCCCGCGGCGGAAGCTCTGGAGGCGAGGAAATTTCAGGAAGCCCTGACGCCGGAGCAGAGCGCCTTGCAGTACCTGCTGCGCGCAGAAGCCCTGTTTAAGAACATCCAGGTAGCTTATGGCAATCAGGGGGGAGGCGGGGGAGGCGGCGGCAGCGCCGGACGCGACCTTTCCGACCTGTTCTCGCTGGAGCTCGATACCAGCAAGAACCAATACGAGACTCTGAACCAGTTCCAAGGCGGCCAGAGCGACGCGGAAGTTCAGGAAGCCCTGCGCAAGCTTCAGGAACTGGCCCGCCGCCAGGAACAACTGGCGCGCCAGCGCGATGCCAAGGACACCATGCGCGCCGCCAATCGTTGGGAGCAGGAGATGCTGCGGCGGGAAACCGAAGAACTGGCGCGGCGGCTGGAACAGCTTTCCCGGCAGACGAACTCCTCACAGCTAAATCAGGCGGCCCGCTCGCTTTCGCAGGCGGCCCGCGACATGCAGCAAGCCAATAATTCGCAGCAGGCGGGCGGCTCTCCGGGACCGGGAGGGCAATCCGGCAGCAACCAGCAGTCCGGAGAGCCGATGGCGCAAGGCGCCAGCGACGGCAGTTCCGAGCGGCAGCGCGCTCTGGAGCGGCTCCGGGAAGCCAGCAACCTGCTCAGCGGCCAGCAAAACGACCGCCACCAGCAGCGCATCAACGACCTGAGCGAGCGGGCGCAGGAACTGGCCCGCTTGCAGCAAGGCATCGCGGAAACCACCAAGGAATTGGCCCGCAGCGGCCAGGACCCCAACGTGTTGACGCCGGAGATGCGCCGCGCCCTGTC
>DATMAF010000415.1:0-11784 GCA_035560315.1 Terriglobia bacterium
CCGCCGGTGAGGGATACTGTCTATGGTCGTGCCGGATGATTGCGCTGACCAGATTCTCGAAGTGAAGGGCGGGCGTGCTGTCCCCAGGCAGAACCAGTTCCTGAGAGCTGACGACCAGCCGGGCACCCGCCTGGCGGGCGACGCTGGCGGCGAATTCCGGCGAGCAGATGCGGTCCAGGGGCACGACCACTGCGCCGCGCAGCAGCGTTCCCCAGAAGGCGGCGACCCACTCGGCGCAGTTCTCCCCCCACAGCAGGACCCGTTCGCCGCGCCCGACGCCCCGCGCCTCCAGCTCCTGGGCGAACTGTCGGGCCGTCTCCAGGACCTGCCGGTAGCTCCAGCGCGCCTGCCGGTATCCCCGCCGGTGGACGCACGCGGTGTCGCCTCCGTAGCGGTCGAAATACTCCAGATAGTCGAGCAGCGACTGGCGCGGCATGGTCCTGCCTCTGTCGTGAAGCGGCTGCCAGAACGCGAGAATGCCGCCCCGCTTCATTGTAGTAGTTTGCGAGGAGGGAGACCGTTGTTTTCGGCCCCGCTGGCTAGAGGAATTTCACAACCGCTCTGCCGACCTCTTCGGTCGAGCAAGCGCCTTTGAGGTCGCGGGTCAGCGCGCCGGCCGAGAGCGCCTTGGTAACGGCCTGCTCCACGGCGGCGGCTTCCTTCTCCAGGCCGAAGCTGTGCCGCAGCATCATGGCCACGGTGAGGATCGCGCCATAGGGATTGGCGATACCCTGTCCGGCGATGTCGGGGGCGGAGCCGTGCACCGGCTCGTACAGGCCGGTGTGCTCGCCGAGCGAGGCCGAGGGCAGCATCCCGATGGAGCCGGTCAGCACCGAGGCCTCATCGCTCAGGATGTCGCCGAACATATTCTCGGTAACCACCACGTCGAAGCGGCGCGGATTGGTAATGAGGAGCATGGCGCAGGAATCGACGAGCTGGTGCTCCAGTTTGACGTCGGGAAACTCCCGGGCGCCCACTTCCGTGACCACCTCGCGCCAGAGCTGTGAGGTTTCCAGCACGTTGGCTTTGTCCACGCTGGTTACGAGCTGGCGCCGCCCCTGCGCCAGCCGGAAGGCCACGCGCGCGATGCGCTCGATCTCGGCCCGGGTGTAGACCATGGTGTTCAGGCCGGTCGCCTGGTTTTCAAAGCGGGAGATCCCGCGCGGCGTGCCGTAGTACAGCCCGCCGGTCAGCTCCCGCACGATCACCAGATCGGTGCCGCGGACGACCTCTTTCTTGAGCGGAGAGAAGTCCTCGAGCGCCGGAAGGCACAGCGCCGGACGGATGTTGGCGAACACCGCCAGTTCCTTGCGCACGCGCAGCAGGCCCTTCTCGGGACGCTTCTCTGGCGGCCAGGCATCGAACTCCGGATGGCCCACGGCGCCCATGAAGACGGCTTTGGCCGACTTGGCCAGGGTAAGCGAGGCGGGCGGCAGGGGGTCGCCGGTCGCGCGAATCGCCTCCCCGCCGAACAGACCGGTCTGCGACTCAACTTCGTGCGAAAACTTCGTTGCCACCGCCGCCAGCACGGCCTGCGCTTGCGCCGTCACTTCCGGTCCGATGCCGTCGCCCGGCAGCCACGCGATGGACAATTTCAAGGCAACCGTCTCCTCTCACGTTATGAACCGCCGATCATAACGCCACATCACATGAACGGCCTGTCTGTACCTGGGAATGCACGGAACGCCCACGCTCTCAGGCGCGGGTGGGCTGCTGCTCCATGTGGTGCAACAGGCGGATGAGGTCCTCGTCCAGGATGACCTTCTTGCGGTCGGCCAGTTCGGTGAAGCGCCGGTAGAGTTCCTGCACCTGCGCGGCGTCGAGCGGATGGCCCAGTTCTTCGCAGCGGCGCTGCAATGCGTGCCGCCCGCTGTGCTTGCCCAGCACCAGCCGGTTGGTGGGCACCCCCACCGACTGCGGGGTCATGATCTCATAGGTGAGCGGGAGCTTCAGCACCCCGTCCTGATGGATGCCGGCTTCGTGCGCGAAGGCGTTGCGGCCCACGATGGCCTTGTTGGGCTGCACCGAGATGCCGATGATGCCGCTGAGCATCTGGCTGGTGGGATACAGCAACTCGGTGCGGATGCCGGTGGCGTAGGGCATCAGATCGTGGCGCACCCGCATGGCCATGACCACCTCTTCGAGCGAGGCATTGCCGGCCCGCTCGCCGATGCCGTTGATGGTGCACTCGATCTGCCGCGCCCCGCTGGAGACCGCCGCCAGCGAATTGGCCACCGCCAGGCCCAGGTCGTCGTGGCAGTGGACGCTGAGGATCGGCCCCTCCCCCACCGCCTGGCGAACGTCGCGGATGATCTGGGCATACTCGTCCGGCATGGTGTAGCCGACCGTGTCGGGGATGTTCAGGGTGGTGGCCCCGGCGGCGACCGCCGTTTTGAACGCCTCGCACAGGTAGGCGCGCTCGCTGCGGGTGGAGTCTTCACAGGAAAACTCCACATCGTCCACGTACCGGCGCGCCAGGCTGACCGAGCGAGCAATCTGGTCCAGCGCCTCGCCGCGGCTGATGCGCAATTTGTGTTTGAGGTGAATGTCGGAGGTGGCAAGAAATACGTGAATGCGCGCTTTGTGCGCCGGCTCCAGGGCGGCCGCGGCGCGCTCGATGTCGGCCTGCGCGGCGCGCGCCAGCGCCGCCACCGTAACGGATGGGCCGGCCTGGGCCGCCACCTGCCGGACCGCCTCAAAGTCCCCTTCGGAGGCGATCGGAAAGCCGGCTTCGATAATGTCCACGCCCAGCTCTTCCAGTTGCCGGGCCATGCGCTTCTTTTCGATGGTGTCCATGCTGCAGCCGGGAGACTGTTCCCCGTCGCGCAGCGTCGTGTCGAAGATTCGTACTCGTTCTTCCGGCACCGGCTACCTCCCGCCCGCGGGCGCATCCCTCGCCGCGGCCGCCCGGTTGAGACCCGCTCCGCCGCCCGCCGGCACTGCCCGCAACCGACCGCCGGCGTTGGGGGTCGGGGGCTCTGCTGGGCTCAGTATAGCAAAGGCCCCGAAAGCAACGCAAACTTATACTGTAATTTTGATTATAAATTCTGTTAATATCTCTGTGCCCGGCTTGTAATAGCGACATGGCGCGGAGCGAGGGCCGGGGGCGGGGTGCAGGGATCGCATGGAACTCTCGCAACTGACCATCTTCCTGACGGTCGCTACCGAAAAAAGTTTTTCGCGGGCGGCCCAGAAGCTGTCGCGCACCCAGCCGGCCATCAGCCTGGCGGTGCAACGGCTGGAACACGAACTGGGCGAAAAGCTCCTCGACCGCTCCCTCAAGGACGGCACCCTCACGGACGCGGGCCGCATCGTCTTCCAGTACGCCCAGAAGTTTGAAAACCTGCGGCGGGAGATGAAGAACTCCCTCATCGAGCTGCGCCATCAGTACACCGGAAAACTCATCGTCGGCGCCAATGAGACCGGGGCCCTCTATCTGCTGACGCACATCCGAAAATTCCGGGAACTGTACCCCGGCGTCAAACTCGAAATCCGGCGCTCGCTCTCGCGAAACATCCCCAGCGAGGTCTTGGACGGCTCGCTGGACCTGGGCGTGGTCAGCTACCGGCCCGGCGACCGCAACCTGCATTCGATCGTCATCTACCACGATGCGGTGGCCTTCATCGTCCACCCCCAGCATCGCTTTGCCAAGCGCAAGCAAATCTCCATCCGCGACCTGGGCAACGAGGTGGTCATCGCCCACAACATCGCCTCTCCCTACCGCCAGATCGTTCTGGACGCCTTCCAGAAACACCGCGTAACGTTGAATATGGCCATCGAGATGCCGACGGTGGAAACCATCAAGAAGCTGGTGGAGTCGCAGATGGGCGTGGCCTTCGTGCCGCGGATGTGCGTGGAGGCGGAACTGGCCGCCGGACAGCTCGTGGAGATTCCGGTGCGGGAGCTTCCCGTGGCGCGCAAGATTCACCTGGTGCATCCGGCGCACCGGCACCTCTCCCACGCCGCCCGGGCCTTTCTGGATGTGATCAAAAACACCGCTGCGCCATAGCCTAGGGCGCCACGGCCGGCCTTGGCTAGGCGGTTTCCCGGGCCAGAGCGCCCGGCAGCGCGTGGTCGGTCTCCTGCGCCAGCCGGCGGAGGAATTCTTCCAGGATCTCCCCCAGCAACTCTTCAATGCGGGCCGCCAACTGATCCCGCACGCGGCGGAACGCCTCCAGACGCTCCTGCTCGCTGCCGCCGGCGGCGGCCGGGTCGGGCAGATCCCAATGCAGCCGCCGGGCCTCGCCCGGGAAAATGGGGCAGGCTTCTTTCGCCGCCTCACACAGCGTGATCACATAGTCGAAGCGTTCCGCCAGGAACGGCTCCACGGATTTCGAGGTCTGGCGCGAAATGTCCAGTCCGATTTCGCTCATGACCCGCACGGCGAACGGGTGGACCGGCCGGGGATCCATCCCGGCGCTGGCCACCTCCACGACGCTGCCACCCTGCCAGCGCAACAACCCCTCCGCCATCTGCGAACGACACGAGTTTCCGGTGCACAGAAAAAGGATTCGCATAACAACCTGACCTGTTCTCCAACGGGGGGTGTTCCACTGATGGAATCAGTATAGCCGAAACCGCCGCCGGGCGCTGCCATTCTTTTGGCCCGGAAGCGGGGCCGCGACCCTAGGCCACGGCGCCCCGGGCGCGCGCTTCGCTGGAGGCCACCGCCTGCTCCAGCACCAGCAGCACCGCCATCCGGTTTTCAATGGAAGGCAGCAGATCAAAGGCCCCCGCCTCCACGGCCTCCTTCCACTGCTGCTCCCAGAGCCGGTCTTCCTGCGGCGTTCCCAGAACAATCACCGGCAGCGCCGGGTACAGTTCCTGGATTCGCTGCAAGGCCTCCCGCCAGCTTCCGCAGTAGAAATCCCAGTCCACAAAGACCGCTTGAAAATCCTGCTGGGCCAGTTTCTGAAGGGCCTCCGGCAGGTCCTCCACCCAGCAGACACGGGCCGCGCGGCCCAGCGTCTCCAACAGGGGCGCGATCCGGGTTGCGTCATTCCCTAGCAGCAGCACGTTGGTTCGATCCCTCATCAATGGTTTTCTCCTGTGTGCTCTTCGATGGTATTCACCTTCACAGTAGCAGTTGAGGATCAGTCAGCAAAGATATATAATTTCGGTGATAATCATTCTTAATTTGCGAATGCTTTGAACCAGCAGCAGAAGGGAGGAGGGACGCAATGGAATTCTACCAGCTCGAGTATCTCTGCGCGGTCGCTGATCGCGGCGGCTACAACCAGGCGGCGCGGCATCTGTACCGCGTGCCCAGCGCCGTGAAGCGCGGCGTGGCGCTGCTGGAACAGGAAGTGGGCGTTCCCTTGCTGCAACGCGAAGGCCGGGCCGTCCGCTTGACCGAAGCCGGCCAGGAATTTGTCCGTTGGGCGCGCACGGCCCTGGCCAGCCGTGTGGAAATGCTGGACCGCATCCATAAGAAGGGGCCGCTGCGGGGCCGCGTGGTGGTGGTGGCTGGCCAGGCAATTCTGAACAAATCGCTGCCCCGCCTGAAAGTGTTCATGCACAAGCACCCGCAGGTGGAGATTCTGGTCCTGCGGCGCCGGGGATTTGAGATCGGGCCGCTGATCGAGAAAGGGGAAGCGGACTTCGGCTATCTCCCGCTGGAGTTCTGTCCCGCCACCCTGCACTGGCACAAGAGCGTGGAACTGCGGATGCTGCTGGCAATCCCCATCCGCCATCCCTTGGCGCGCAAGCGCCGGGTGACGCTGGCGGACCTGAGCCAGGTGCCGCTGATCCTGCCGGACCGCGAAGCCTCCTCCGGACGGCGCATCCACCGGGCGTTCCAGGAAAAAGGCCTGGAATACCGCACCCTGGTGGAGACCGGAGACTCCCGCTTGCTGCTGGGATTCGTGCGCGCCGGGCTGGGCATCTCTGTCTTGCAAGAGCAGGAAATCACCCGCGACGCCCGGAAGGACTTGCGCATTGTGGACGCCAGCAACCTGTTTGGAAAACAAGTGGAGGGGCTGGCCTGGCGCAAGCGGGGATATTTGCCGGAGGCCGCGCGAAGCCTCATGGCCGCCCTGGCGCCGGAGGCGCATCTGCCCCTGCTCTCCGGACCGTACAGCCCCGGCTAGCCCGCTCCGCCTTTCCTCCAGCCCCAGAGCCGCATTTTTTCTCTCGCCAGCAGCCACGGCGCCGCGAGGCGCCGGCACCTCGTTGGCGGGGCCTCCGTGAAGGACGCGGCAACGGGCGCCCCCCCCGCGCAGCCGCAACGAATCCGTCAGCACTGGAGCCATTCTGGCGTCATCGCTCCGCCGAGTTCCTCCTGCGGTCCAGCCAGTATATCCCCGTTGTCCGCAGGGCTTCCGATGCCACCAGAAGCCCGCAATCGCACCGCATGAAGCGGAAGAACCCGCGCGGTCTGTCCTCGCCCTCAGGGCAGGGAAGGAGGCAGGCCGCCCAGGCGATCCCAGAACCGCGCCACGGCCCGGATGCCGTCGTAGAAATTGGGCAGGAAAAACTTCTCGTTGGGGGAGTGCAACCGGTCGTCGGGAAGGCCGAAGCCCATCAGCACCACCGGCACGCCGAGGGAATCCTGGAAGCGCGCCACGATCGGGATCGATCCGCCGCCGCGAATGAACACCGTCTGCTTGTGAAAGGTTTCCGTCAGGGCCTGCGCGGCGGCTTGCAGGTAGGGGTGTGAAGGCTCTATCCGGACCGGCTTGCCGCTGCTCAGCAGCCGCACCTCGAGACGAAGACCGGGCGGCGTCAGCCGCTTCACCTGCTCCTCAAACGCCCGCAGAATCTTGCCGGGGTCCTGGCGGGGGACCAGCCGCATGCTGACCTTGGCGGAGGCCTTGGCCGGAATGACAGTCTTGGCGCCCTCCCCCTGAAAGCCGCCGACAAAGCCGTGAATCTCCATCGTGGGCCGCGCCCAGCGCCGCTCCAGCACGCCGTATCCGGCCTCGCCCACCAACTCCGGAGCGCCAACCTCTTTCCTCAGAAACTCCTCTTCGTTGAAGGGAAGCGCTGCCCAGGAAGCCTTCTCCTCAGGGGAAGGAGGCTCCACGTCGTCATAGAAACCGGGCACTTGCACTTTGTAATCCGGTGGTACCAGCTGCGAAAGAATTCGCGTCAGTCCCAGCAGCGGGTTCGGGGCCGCGCCGCCGTAAATGCCGGAGTGCAGGTCCTGCGCCGCACCCGTGGCGGTCAGCTCCGCATAAACCAAACCGCGCAATCCGACGCAGAGCGTTGGCAGGCCCGGCGCGAACATCTCGGTGTCCGAGATCAGCGCCACATCGCACCGCAGCGCCTCGCGATTCTCCCGCACATAGTGATCAACGGCCTCCCCGCCGATTTCCTCCTCGCCCTCGATCAGGAACTTGAGATTCACCGGCAGCGTTCCGCGCACCGCCAGCAACGCCTCGGCGGCCTTGATGTGGATGTACATCTGCCCCTTGTCGTCGGCAGCGCCCCGGGCATAAATGTTGTGATTGCGAATCTCCGGCTCAAACGGTGGGCTGATCCACTCTTGCAGCGGATCGGGCGGCTGCACGTCGTAATGGCCGTAGCAGAGCACGGTGGGCTTGCCCGGCGCGCCCAGCCATTCCCCATAGACCAGCGGGTGGCCCTGGGTGGAGATGCGGCGGACGTTGCTCATCCCCGCCGCCGTCAGTTTCCCGGCGACAAATTCGCTGGCCCGCTCGATGTCGGGGCGGTGCTCCGGCAGGGTGCTGACGCTGGGGATCTTCAGGAACGACTTCAGCTCCTCCAACAGCCGGTCCTGGTTGCTTTCAAGGTAGGCATCCAGCAGGGAAGGCATGTCCTCTCCGGTGCCTTCAAGCCGCGGCGGCCAGCCACTCGCTGGTGGCGGCCAGCGAGACGCCGGCTTCTTGCAGTTCCCGCAAGGTCCGGGCAATTCCGGCGGCATCGATTCCCTGGACGGCGTCGGTGAGCAGCGCCACGCGCTGGCCCAGGTTGCGCAGCCCCAGCGCCGCCAGGCGCACGCAGTATTCCGTGGCCACGCCGTAAACCACATACTGCTCGGCGGCAAGTCGAAGCACCAGCGCCTTCATCTGCGGACTGGTGAACGCATCCAACTGGTTCTTCTCGACAATGAACTGCGGATAACGGGATAGCTCATCCTCGCTGATTTCCGCTTCCCGTTCGCGGGGAACTACCAGATAGTTTGGGAGCAGCGTCTCGGGAACCTTCAGTTGCCCGGATGTCTGGCGCAGACAGTGCGGAGGCCATTGGCGGAACTCGGCATCGTCGGTGGCGTGCGCGTCGGCGGTGCTGAGAATGGGGATGGAATGCTGGGCGGCGAAATCGCGCAACCGCCGCAGCGTGGGCAGCAGGTTCTCTCCGCCGGGCACATAGAGCTTGCCCGCCGGCAGCAGAAAATCGTTCTGCGTATCCACATCGACAAACACCTGTTTGTTTCGTGCCATCGTCAATGCTCCTCCGGCGGCAATCGTCTCCGCGGGCGAGCTGGCGCCTGCAATTAGCGGCCCGGGTTTGCGGACGCGTGCAGCGGCGCGTAGCGCCCGCGAACGGAATCAAGAAGCTGTTCCAGCGCCGCCGATTTCTTCACCGCATAGGCCTCGCTGGCCTCCAGGCGGCGATACGGTTCGGGCAGGCGCGCCAGGCTGGCTCCGCTGCGTTCGCGGACCTGCTCCAGCGGCGGCAGCGGCTTGACCAGCCGGCCCTGCTCGATGACCGGCTCCAGCACCGGCTCGGCTTCCGCGAACCGCTCGTGGGCCAAGCCCAGCACATCGTGGTCGTAGAAGCCGTCGGCGTTGGAGAAGCGGAACACCTGCTTGCGCCCCGGGTAGCTGACCTTGGATTCGCTGAACTTCGCGGTGTAGCGAATCTGGCCATGGCTCTCGATCTCGACAATCTTATAGATGCCGCTCAGCGACGGGGCGTCGCGGGAGGTCACCAGGTCGGTGCCGACTCCGAACAGGTCGATGGGCGCGGCCTGCTCGGCCAGCCTGCGGATGACATACTCGTTGAGGTCGCCGCTGGCCAGAATGAGCGCGTCCGGGCGGCCGGCCGCGTCGAGCAAGCGGCGCGCCTGCCGGCTGATTTCAAGCAGGTCGCCGCTGTCCAGCCGGACACCCCGGAAGGGCAGGCCCAGCCGCAGCGCCTTCTTCACTCCTTCGATGGAATCGTAGGTATCCACCAGCAAAACGGCCTTGCTGCCGTACAGCTCCGCGAAGCGCCGGAAGGACTCCGCCTCCTCCTCGAACGACATGGTCCAGGAATGCGCCGTCGTGCCGTAGACCGGGATGCCCAGCTCGAAGCCGGCGAGCGTGTTGGAGGTGCCGATGCAGCCGCCAATGTAGCTGGCCCGCGCCGCCAGCAGGCCCGCCACCGGGCCGTGCGCCCGCCGCGTGCCAAACTCCACCACGCCCCGCCCCCCGGCGGCCTCCACCACCCGGGCGGCTTTGGTCGCCACGCTGGTCTGATAGGTCAGCATGGCCATCAGGTACGTCTCGGCGATCTGGGCCTGAATGATCGGAGCGGTCACGCGCAGCAGCGGCTCTTCGGCAAAGACCAGCGAGCCTTCCGGGATCGCCCATACTGAGCCGGTAAAGCGCAGCCCGGCGAGAAAGTCAAAGAAACCAGCAGGAACGCTTTCAAAGGGAGGCAGCGTCCGCAAGTAATCGATCTCCTCGCCGCCGAAGCGGAGGTTCTGCAAATAGTCCACCGCCTGTTCCAGTCCCGCTGCCAGCAGAAAGGAGCGCTGCGGGGGGATCGAGCGCACGCTCAACTCGAAGCTGGCCACCTCCTCGGCTTTGCCGGCGTTCCAATAGGCCGCGGCCATGGTCAGTTCGTAAAGATCGGTCAGCAGCCCGGCGTGTGGAACGATGGGGAGGGGCATCGGGAAGCACTCCGCAGCTTACGAGGCCATTCTATCGGGCGCGCTGAAGGGGGTCAAGCAACCGTCAGTGCAACCCGCCAGGCAACAGATTCGCCACATCCTCAGGCCCGCGCCTGAATCGCTGCGACTAGATCCGTTTGAAAACCGGTGGACATTCTGAGGCGGCGGGGTTTCCCCACCGCGAAGCGGACGGGGCGACGAAGAATCTGCGTTTTCTATGCCCTCAGACCAGAGGCAGATCCGTTGCGGAGTTGACCCGGAGCGCAGCCGAAGGGTTCGGGATGACTAGCGGGGAGCAGCGCCGGATTTGAACGGCCCGATGCTGCAGCCAGGCGCCGTTCTGACTCATCCTTCCAATTGCGGTTAGAATGAATGCCGGAGTGAACTTCGGCAGAGAGGGAATCTCATTGTCTACACGGGACGTGGTCATCATTGGATCGGGCTGCGCGGGACTCACCGCCGCCATCTACACGGCGCGCGCCAACCTGAAACCCCTGGTTATCGAAGGCGTGGAGGCGGGCGGGCAACTCTCACTCACCACCCTGGTCGAAAACTTTCCCGGCTTTCCGGAGGGCGTGCAGGGTCCCGAGCTGATCCAGCGCATGAAGGATCAGGCGGCGCGCTTCGGCGCTGAGTTCGCCCCCGGGGACGTCACCGCCGCCGACCTTTCGAAGCGGCCCTTTACCCTGATGCTGAACGAGCAGCCGCTCAAAACCCGCACGCTGATTATCGCCTCCGGCGCCTCGGCGCGCTGGCTGGGCCTGCCCAACGAAAAGAAGCTCATCGGCAAGGGCGTCTCCAGTTGCGCCACCTGCGACGGCTTTTTCTTTCGCGGCAAGGACGTGATCGTGGTCGGCGGCGGCGACACCGCCATGGAGGACTCGCTGTTCCTGACGCGCTTTGTCAACCGCGTCGACGTGGTGCACCGTCGCGACACCCTGCGCGCCTCCAAGATCATGGCCGACCGCGCCCGCGCCAATGAGAAAATTCATTTCATCTGGGATACGGTCGTCGAAGATATCTATGATGTCAGCAAAGACCAGGTCACCGGCGTGAAGCTGCGCAACCTCAAGACGAACGAAGTCACGGAGAAGGCCGTCAGCGCGGTGTTTGTCGCCATCGGCCACGTGCCCAACAGCAAAATTTTCAAAGGCCAACTGGAGATGGACGCGGAAGGGTATCTCAAGACCCATGACGCTGTGAAGACCAACATCGAAGGCGTCTATGCCTGCGGCGACGTGCAGGACCGCGTCTTCCGCCAGGCCATCACCGCCGCCGGCACCGGCTGCGCCGCCGCCATCCTCGCCGAGCGCTTCCTGGAAGCCGAAGCGCACTAGGACCCAACGCTACCGCCGAACCATGGCACTGCATCCCTGGCGTTGTTCGCAGCGATTCCGCACAAACGGCCTGCGGCACAAACAGCCTGCCGCGGGGACGGCCTGATCTGGTGCGAGGATGCAGCGGGGCGCACCGGGCGGCAAACTCTACCCGCCGTTATCACCCAGCAAGAGGGTACAAACGCGCGGCTGCGGAACCCCCCGGGAGCCGGCGCGGAGCGTCAGAAGCCGCTGCCGGCCGCGGCGTACATTTTCCGGCCGCCGACGTAAGTGGCCAGCGGGCGGATGTGTTCGATCTCATCCTCCGGCACCGTCAGATAATCCGCCGAAAGGATCAAGAAATCGGCGAGCTTGCCCGGCTCCAGGGACCCTTTCACCTCCTCTTCAAAGGTCAGGTAAGCATTGTTGACTGTGGCCATGCGCAGGGCTTCCTGGCGGGAAACCTTTTGCTCCGGGCCGGCCACGGTGCCGTCCTCGGCCTTGCGAGTGACATAGAACTGGAGGATCGCGAACGGATTGTTGGTCTCGCTGGGCCAGTCGCTGCCGGCGCTGACGATAATTTTCCTGTCGAGCAACTCCCGAATGGGCACCATGCGGCGGGCGCGC
>DATMAF010000416.1:0-5246 GCA_035560315.1 Terriglobia bacterium
TACCGGCGGGCGATCCCCTGGGCGGATTTGCGGCGCAACCGCAGGTCGCGGGAGGTGGAGACCACGGTGCCGGCCGTGACCGCCTGCTCGCCGTATTCCTCCACAAACTTGGGATCCGCAAAAACGGGCTTGCCGTCAACCATGGTCCAGAGCGATTTCATCTCGCTGATGTCATCCTCGGGGATGGTCATGTAATCCCGGTCGAGAACCACCAGGTCGGCGAACTTGCCCGGCTCGAGCGTGCCGATCTTGTCGTCCTTCAGCACATACTTTGAAGCGTTGCGGGTGCTGACGATCAGGGCCTCCTCGCGGGTCAGCCGCTCGTGCGGCCCCCAGACCTTGCCGTTGCGGTCCTTGCGGGTGATGGAGGTTTCCAGCCCCTCAAAGCCCCCCATTTCGTTGGAGACGATCACCCCATTTTTGAGCATCGTCTTGGCCGGCGAGGGGAAGGAATGCGCCACGCGCTCGCCGTACATTTTGGCGGCCGCCTCCCCGCCCAGGCTGAACTCACAACTGAACATCAGGCCCAGCTTGGCGGCGCGCGGCATATCGGCCGGGTCCACCAGGCGGCAGTGGTCCAGCGCCCAGTTCTTGGTGGCGTTGGGACCGTAGCGCTGTTGATACTGTTCCATCATGTTCAGGACCAGCTTCACCGAGCGGTCGCCGGCGGCGTGGGTGTTGGCCAGACGGGCGCCGTCGCGGGCGGCAATCTCCAGGAACTCATTGAAGTAATTTGCGGAGATGGGCGCGCCCTTGGGTCCTTTGTATTCAATGTCGTTCAGGCATTGGCCGTTGGCCCCCCACCAGGCGTCCAGGTTGGAGGTGGGATCGATACGCGGCGTGGCGACGCACATGCGATTTCCGGAACCGTCGATGGCCGACGGCGCGGCGGAAATGGGCCATACCCAGTTGGTGCCTTTCCCCATCAAAGCTCCAGCTTCCTTCAGCCCCTGCGGCCCGAAATCCGTCCGTCCAAAATAGGTCTCAAATCCGAACGCCATCCGCACCTGCAGGGTGCCCAGTTCCTCCATATACTTGAAGGTTTGCTCCGCGTAAACCGGCAGCCGCGTCGAGATGGTGGTCATGCCATCCGCCAGGACCTCGTCGTTGGCCATCTTGAAGATGGGGGCCATGACCCAGGGGTCCGGTTCGGGCAATTCGGCCAGCGCCCAGCGCAGGCCGGGAGACTCCAGATGCCCTTCGGGCTGGCCGGTATTGTCGATCCAATAACGGCCGTATTTTTTGAAGAAATCGCCATGCTTGGCCCAGATGATCTCAATGGCCTTGCTGTTGACCAGCACGCCGTTCACGTTCGGCCAGGTGAAGCCCATCACCACGGGATTGTTGGGAGTCACTTTGTCCAGTTCGTACCGGTTCATGCCGTCCAGCATGACCTTTTCGCTGGCGCCAGCCGACCCTCCGCCTTCACCGCCACCGCCACCGCCTCCCGGAGCGTTGCCGAAATAAATCCATTCCCCGGGCGGGAACTTGTATTTTTCCATCACGCCCCGCACCTGATTGAGGGCGTCCTGCACGGTGCGCACGGCCCGCCAGTTGATGGGGTAGGCCTTCATGCCCTGGAATCCGATGTAACCGCCGTAGTTCGTCTCTGCTTCGTCGTTCTGGTGGATATGGGTGTGGATCAGGCCGGGGATCACCGTGCGGCCTTTGAGGTCAAACACCTTCGTATTGGGACCTCGCAGCGCCATGGCCTGCTGCTCGGTTCCCACCGCCGCAATGGTGTTGCCGCGGATGGCGATCGCCTGGGCCGTGGAAAAATTGTTGTCAACGGTTAATATCTTGGCGTTGTGCAGGATGATGTCGGCGGTCTGCTGCGCCCTGCCGGTTGTTCCGCCCGCCGCCATCGCCAGCGCCCCGATCAAGGCGCACAGCCACTGTCTGCGAGGATTTCTCTTCATAGGGGAAAGCTCCCTTTCATGCACGTCGTTGCGTCGGACGCGACGTTGACTCATCCCCGCCTCGGCAAGGAGGCCTTCCCTCCCGGCGGGATTAGGCACCTTGTATCACTTTCGGGGGGGAGAGTCAACGAGGATTGATCCGAAACGGGAGGTTGAGGAGACGGGCAGGGATTTGCCGGCTGCCATGGGCAGGAAAAAGGGGGCGATGGCTCGCCCCCTGGCCGGATCCTGCGTCCTTGGCTAGTCCCGCAGCAGCGGCAGGAAGAAAGCCGCGGCGTATTCCACGGCTTCCGGAAGCGTGAACAGTTCGATGGCTTTCGGATCGGTGTTCTTCCAGTGAGCGGCGGTTTGCCCGTCTTTCAGAAACACCATCTCGGTGCAGAGCGTGTGCGCCGCGGAGGTGGAAAATTTCTGCCAGCGGATGCCGACGCGGAGGTCGGCGGAAGGCCGCGCCGCAAGGATCTGCTTGCCCGTCTGGCAAATATAAATCGGCTCGCCGGTCGTGTGGCAGCGCGAGTCGATGCAGGTTTCTACGCCGAACATCGGGCTGATCGCCAGCGCATCCACCGCGCACATGGCATGAATCACGTGCCCGCCGGGGCCGCCCACCCGGACGCGATGCGGCGTTTCCTCCACGGTCATTGGATAGGCGCCCAGAATCTTCCCCTCCGGGTTCTCAAGCCGCGGATATTTGCCCGCCTCCTCTTTCACCACTTTGGTGTCGAGCACGATCAGGTCATTGCTCCCCAGCACCGCCAGGGCATGCAGCGCCGATGCCCGGCTCCCCAACACGGCGGCAATCTCCTCCGTCGTGAGCGGCCGGCCGCGCTCCGCCAGCGAGCGCAGAATCAGCCGGTGCACATGGGCGTAGGGTTTTGGCAAAGCCTGTTGCCGCTGCTTGAGCGGCAACAGCTCATTCAACCGCTCCAGGGCTCCATACAGATCCGCTTTCGCCTCCGCCCCGGTCGGAAGTGCGAGTTCTTCTACGGGCATTTTCGATCTCCTCCTTATCCCTGCTCCCAGAGGCAACCGCCATTGCGGTCTGGGACCGTGAATTCGTTAGGCCGGTAAAAACTGTGCGCTCCTTTGTTCCAGTTCCGTCATCTGCGCTTCGGGCATCTTGGATGCCAACCGATTCGGTTCTGTTGCAGGTTTTGGAATGAATGAAATGAAGCGATTTGGGGAAGGTTGGAGCGGCGGTCCAGGTTTTTCCACCTACCGCAGGGGCCATATTGCGCCAAAGCACCCACCGTAAACCGACACAATAAGGGTATGGTGAGCACGGCAGGAGTCGAACCTGCAACCTGAGGATTAAGAGTCCCCTGCTCTGCCAGTTGAGCTACGTGCCCTCAGCAACTTGCAGCCTGCATTTGCTCTAGTGTGGGGAGAATCCTGCGGACTGTCAAGACTGTCGCGGCCCCGGATGCGAGGCGAGAGGCATCTGGTCGCCGCGACAGTCAGCAAGAGACCTCAATTGTCTTGCACGTTCCGCAGGAAGCCGGAGTGCTTCCAAAAGCCGGCCAGCGCGAGTTTGCGCCGCCGGACAATTCTCTTCGGATAAAAATTCACTCCTCGTTCAGGTAGTCCCGGCCGGGGACCCAGTCATTACCTCCTTCGGTCTTTGGAACCTCGAAGGAGAACTTGAGCTGCGGGCCCACTGCGGACAGTCCGATGTCCCGCGCCAACTCTTCCCGCAGCACGACCGTCTTGCCTCCGACCACCGTCATCAGGGGATACACCGAGGGGATCTCCCCTTCTGGAATTGTGAAGTAATCTTTGTTGAGCACAATGAAGTCGGCCAGTTTGCCTTGCTCCAGGGTCCCAAGTTCCTTGTCCTTGAGCACGTAGGAAGCGGCATAGGAAGTGGACATCTTGAGCAGTTGGACACGGTTGATCCGCTCCTGCGGGGCCAGCACCACCCCGTCGGAGCGCATGCGGGTCATGAACGGGTAATACCGCGCAAAGGTGGTGTTCTCCACATCGTCCGTGCCGTCAAAATTCCCCTCGTTGGAGACAATCATCCCGGACCGCAGGATGCTGTTGATCGGGCCAATCCGATTCGCATACTGCTCGCCGAAGATCTTGGGGATGAACGCTCCCTGGTCGTCAATCTCCTTGGCGGCGCAGCTCAGGTGGATATTCAGCCGGGCCATTCTCGCGAGCTGGTCCTGGCGGGGATACCAGCCGCAGTGGTCGGCGCTGAAGCGGCGGGACCGGATGTATTCCAGCGTGAGGCTGGGGTCATCCTTCATCGCCTTCTCAACCATGTCGAGAAAATAATCAATGCTCTTGTCCCCCATCACGTGGTTGACAACGTAACGCAGGCGGGAGCGGATGGCCCAATAGACGCCGTCCCAGTAAGGCCCGTCCGGCCGGGCGGAACACTCCATCAGGTTTAGGACTTTGGGAGAGGCCTCCATGGTGTGGCACATCTCCGGAGCGTCGCCGTCCAATCCTCCTAATGTGACGCCGACGTTCCAGAAGTACTTGTCTCCCATGCCAGCCATGTCTCCCAGGCTGGCGAAGCAGCGGGCGATGTCGGCGACCATCTGCTGGCAGTTGCGGTTGGCATAGCCAAAACGAATGGGCATGCGCCCTTCGCGCGACAGCTTCATGTAAGCGTCATGAATGGGGTAGCCGATAATGTGCGAGCTGAAACCAGTGAACCCCATCGCCGCGTAGTGCTTCAGGCCGTCCTCGATGCCATCGGCCATCATGGCGACCCGGGGCCGCCAGAACAGCTCCATCAGCATTCCCGCCATCTTCACATTCTGAAGAGTCATGAACTCGTTTCGTTCGGTGTGCTCCAGGTTGAACATGTCGAAGAAGGCGTTCCGGGCGGCGGTATTGAGCAGCGGCTCGGCGTCTCCTCCGCCGATGTAAACCGGACGGTCCGGGGCCAGGGCGTCCAGTTTCTCTCGCGTCATATGCCCTTCGTTCAAATAGAGGGCGCCGATGCCGAACCCATACTTTCCGCGGTTCTGGACCGAGATGTTGGCCCACTGCTGCTTGGGAGCCGACGCCATCTGCTCTTTCAGCACCAGCTCGATCGCATTGGTTACCTCTTCCACGGTGTTCCCGGAGACGTTGAAGTTCCGGACGTGCTCGAACATCTTGGCCATTTCGGCGGGAAACTTTCGCAGCCAGCGGCTGATGTAGCCCCCATGAAGATGCACGTGGGTGTTGATCAGGCCGGGGACAACCGTGCGCCCCTTCAAGTCAATCTTGCGGGTCTGCGGCCCTGCCATTCGAAGAACCTGGTCATTGGAGCCCAGAAACTGGATGGCGTCGCCGCGGACGGCCATGGCCTGGACGATGGTTCCGGCA
>DATMAF010000417.1:0-5333 GCA_035560315.1 Terriglobia bacterium
GCCCGACGGCTCGAGCATCCCATCCCGCCGGTTCGAGTCGCTCCTTCCGACGCCCCGGCCAAGCAGGTGGTGCGGCGCGGGGAGCAGTGCGATCTGAGCCGGCTCCCCATCGTGCGGCATCACCAGATGGATCCGGCGCCCTACATCGATATGACCCCCGTGATGCGGCATCCGGAGGACGGCTTCTACAACGTGGCCTTCCTGCGCACCATGTACAAGGAGCCGCGCAAGCTCGGCATCCACATGTCGCCGCGCCACAACTGGCAAATCTTCCGGGCGCACGAGACGCGCGGCCTGCCGACTCCGGTCGCCATCATCGTCAGCCACCACCCGTCGTTCTTCCTTGGGGCGCTGAACGTGGAGCCCTTTGGTAAGGACGATTACGCGGTGATCGGAGGCATCATGGGCCGGCCCCTGCGGCTGGTTCCTTCCGAAACCTGGGGGGATCGGTTCCTGGTTCCGGCCGACGCCGAGATGGTGATTGAGGGGGAGATTCCTCCCGGCGTCCGCGAAGTCGAAGGTCCGTTCGGGGAGTTCACCGGGTACTACGGACCCCAGCGCGTCCGGCCCGTGATCCAGGTCACCGCCATCACGCACCGCCAGAACGCCATTCTCCAGCATTCCTTCGTGGGCCATCGCGACAACTGGTTTCTGGGAGGCATCCCCAAGGAAGGAACGGTGTTCAATGTGATCCGCGGGATTGTGCCGACCGTCAAGGCCGTTCACTTCGCGCCGTCCGGCAGTTGCCGGTTCAACTGCTACATCTCCATCGACAAGAAGGTGAATGGCGAGACCAAGCAGGCGGCCCTGGCCGCGCTGGCCACCGTGGACTTTGTCAAGAACGTGATTGTGGTGGACGCTGATATCGATCCCTTCAATGAGCAGGAAGTCCTGTTCGCGGTAGCCACCCGCACGCAGGCGCGCGAGGCAGTGGAAATCCTCAAGAACTGCAAAGGCAACACCCTGGACCCGTCGCAGAACGACGACATCATGGGCGACAAGCTGATCATTGATGCCACCATGCCGGTTGGCAGGGCCTTCTCCGAGCGCGTGCGCGTGCCGGAGTCTGCGTTGCAGAAGTTCCCGTTGTCGGACTACATCAGCAATGAGCAGTTGGATCTGCTGCCCACATTTCTGGACTCCAAGCGAAGCGTTTGAGGAGAGACGATGGCTCGAATCTTCTACGTCACCTGCCCGGGATGCCAGGGGCGTTTCTCCTGTCATTTCGACGAACTGCGCCACAACAAACAATTTCCGCTGCTGTGCCCTTACTGCGGCAAGCGCTTCTTCGATTCCGAGAGTCCCCGGGTGGAAGAGTAGCAGCAGCGCGCCGAACGAGCCGGCACACTCATGAGCGCACCCGCAGCCTCCCTGGTCCACTCCGCCGAAGCCCAAGCCGCGCCGCGAAGCGCGACGCTGCGGTACCTCGCCTCGGCGGCGGCCGTGCTCATTCTTCTGCTGCTGTGGTTTCTGCCTCTGGGGCTGGAAGAGCAGGCGCAGCGCGCGATCGCCATCGCCAGCTTCATGGTGGTGCTTTGGGTTACCGAACTGGTGCCGCATGCCATCACCGGGCTCATCGGCTGCTGGCTGTTCTGGGCGCTGGGGGTCGCCCCGGTGCGGACGGCGTTCGCGGGCTTCAGCGTCAGCGAGGCCCCCTGGTTTTTGCTGGGCGCGCTGCTGATCGGTACGATGGTCACGGAAAGCGGTCTGGCTCGCCGCGTCGCCTACGCCATTCTGGCGCACGTCGGAACGTCTTTCTCCCGCGTCTTACTGGCCTTTCTGATCACAAACTTTCTGATGACGTTCATGGTCCCGGCCGGACCGCCCCGCGTCATTCTGCTCGGCAGCATTGCGCTCGGCGCCGTCGCCAGCTATGGCCTGAGCGCCAAAAGCAACATCGCCACGGCGTTGATCCTGGCGGTCACGTTTTCCGCCACGCTGAATGACAAAACCATCCTCGGAAGCACGCCCGCCATCCTGGCTCGCAGCCTGATCGTGGAGCACGGCCACGTTCCGGTCTACTGGAGCCAGTGGCTCATCGCCTATGCGCCGCTCGGCATCGCCAACCTGCTGCTGGTCTGGTGGCTGACGCTGCGGCTTTACCCGCCCGAGGTGAAGGACCTGCCGGGGGGTCCGGGGTTCTTAAGACAACGTTCCGCGGAACTGGGACCGTGGACGGCGCGGGAGAAGCGCGCCGCGTTCTGGATCCTGGCGGCGGTGGCGCTCTGGCTCACCGACTTTCTCCACCACGTCAGTCCGGCCATTATCGGCCTGGGCGTCGGTCTGGCGACGGTGCTACCCGGCGTGGGGGCGCTGACGACCGGCGACCTCAAGAAAGTGAACTTCTATATCATTCTCTTCATGGGCACCGCGCTCAGCATGGCGGAGGTGCTGCGCGATACCGGCGCGGTTCGGATGCTCTCCGACATGATGTTTGCGGTTGTCTCGCCGTGGGTGCAGTCCACGCTCGACGCCACCGTTTTTCTGTACTGGTCTGCGTTCCTGGCGCACCTGCTGCTTGCCTCGGAGACCTCGATGATCTCCGTAACCATGCCGGTGATCATGGACCTGTCGCTGCGATCGGGGCTTGACCCGCTCGCGGTGGGCCTGATCTGGAGCTTTGCCACCGGCGGCAAGCTGTTTATCTACCAGTCGCTCGTTCTCATCGCGGGCTATGCCTTCGGCTGTTACTCGGCCCGCGACGTCGCCAAGATCGGAGCGTTTTTCCTGATCGTGCAGTGGGCGCTGCTGTTGCTGATCGTTCCCTTCTACTGGCCGCTGCTGGGAATCGGCTGAGAAAACGCTTTGTCCCGAAAGAGGTCCTTCGATGCCAAACCATTCACGATTGATCCGCCATAGTCTGGCAGCAGCCATATTCTTGTTGGCGCCCGGCATCGCCTCGGCGCAACGGATGGGGCCGGCGCCGATCAAGCTGCGGGTGTCGCTGGGCGACGTGGACATCACGAAGATTGTGGGGGCGGTGGCGCTCGACGAAGGCATCTACCAGCGCAACGGACTGGAGGTCGAGCAATGGATTACCCCCGGCGCCGCGGAAATCGCGCGCGGCAATGGCGTCATGGTGCCGGAGCACCTGGTGCGTTCCGGCACGGCGGATGTTGGCATTGGCGGCGGCACGCCGCTGGTGGTCAGCGTGGCAACCAACGTTGATGCCGCCGACCGGGTCATCCTGGGCAGCCTCGACCATGTGGTCCACTGGTGGATCGTCGCCAAGCCGGAGATCAAGAGGCTGGAGGACCTCAAGGGCAAGCGCATCGGATACTCCGGCATAGGCGCCATGACCCACTTTATTATTCTGGAGCTGGCGCGGCGCATGAACTGGCACCCCACGCTCGATATCGCGCCCCTGTCCAACGCCATCTCGGTGGACAATCTGCTGAACGATCAGGTGGACGCCTTCATATGCCCCGGCATGGCGATGGTCGAGTTCAAGGCCAGGGGGATCGAACCGATGGCCGACCTGCGCAAGCTCTGGGGCGACGTTCCCATCGCCGGATCCGGCCTGACCAGCACCAAAAAGTTCGTGCGGGAAAACCCGGAGGCGATCCGCCGCTTCATGAAGTCCATCGTCGAGGCCATCGCCCTGATGAAGCAGAATCGCGAGGTCGCTTTCAAGGCGTTGACCCGCTGGTACGGCGTAACCGACCGCGAGAAGCTCCATGCCAACTACCTGGTCGCCGACACCCTGCCGCGCAAACCCTACCCCGCCGTGGAGGGAATCAAGAAAACGATGGAACTGTATGACTCTCTCCAGATGCGCAAACATACGCCGGAGGATTTCTACGACGACCGCTTTGTGCGGGAGCTTGACGAAAGCGGCTATATTGACAGCCTGTACCGATGAGGTGTGCGCACGCCGCCGACGGAATCGCAATCGACCGATGGAAAGGAACCTGGCCTGATGATGAAAATTGACATTTTCCCCCACATTTACCCGCGCAAGTTTTTTGACCGCATGAAGACGGTATCCGGCCGCGCCGCCAACATGCAAAAGCGGGTCCTCGATATTCCCGTCATCGTGGATCTGGACCTGCGATTTCGCATCATGGACCAGTTCGGCGAGTATTGCCAGGTGCTGACCCTGGCGTCGCCGCCCATTGAGACGTATGCCGACGCGGCGACCTCGCCGGAACTGGCCCGCATTGCCAACGATGGGATGGCGGAGTTGGTCGGCAAATATCCGGATCGGTTCCCGGCCTTTGTCGCCTCGCTGCCGATGAACAATCCCGACGCGGCAGTCGCCGAACTGGAGCGCGCCATCACCCAACTCGGCGCCCGCGGGGTTCAAATCTTCAGCAACGTGGATGGGCGTCCGCTCGATGAGCCTGCCTTCCGCCCGATCTTCGACCGCATGGCCGCCCACGATCTTCCCATCTGGCTGCACCCGGCGCGTCCCTCCAGCGTTCCGGATTACGTAACCGAAAGCAAGTCGCGATACGAGTTGTGGTGGGTGTTCGGCTGGCCGTATGAGACCAGCGTCGCGATGGCCCGCCTGGTCTTCTCCGGCCTGTTCGACCGGCATCCGGAGATCAAGATCATCACGCATCACATGGGCGCGATGATTCCCTACTTCGAAGGGCGCGTGGGGGCAGGCCTGGACCAACTCGGTACCCGCACGCCGCCCGACGAGCAAGAACTGGTCCGCCACAGCCTGAAGCGGCGGCCAATCGACTACTTTCGGATGTTCTACGGCGACACCGCGCTCTTTGGAGCGGTTGCGCCGCTCGAGGCCGGTCTGGCGTTCTTTGGTATCGACCGCATTCTGTTCGGCAGCGACATGCCGTTTGACCCGGAGAAAGGTCCGGGCTTCATTCGAGAGACCATCCGCGCCGTGGACGCCATGAGCATCGCACCCTCGGATCGAGCCAAGATCTACGAGGGCAACGCCCGGCGTTTGCTGAAGCTCGGCAAGGAAGCAGCGCGGTCGGAGCCGGCGCTCGCCCGTCGCTAGCCGCCCAACCCGCCCGATCGCGGTCGCAAGGGCGGGGGAGCAGGAGCAGAGTGCGTGTCAGCCCCGATGGGCGATCGCCCCCACCGCTAGCGGGAGGTCCCTGTTTTCGCCGCTACGAACAGGGCGCCGATAACGGCTTCTCCAGATTCAAGCGGCCCTCGGCTTTCGCTGTGGCGCCAGCGTCCGCAACGCCCTGGCCAGCGCCCCCGGAACGCATCCACTGCCGCATGCGGCGATGGCAGGTCTGATACGGCGGCTACTTGTCCGACATCTTCCGCCTCTGCGCCCCCTCCCCAGAATCCATCCCCCCGTTCCGCACCGCACGCGGGTCCGTCGGCGGGCGTCCCTTCCCATCAGGCCGCCG
>DATMAF010000418.1:0-7303 GCA_035560315.1 Terriglobia bacterium
GCTCCGCTGACCGCTCCCCGCGACCCGATCAGATCCGGCGGCACGTCCAGCCACTCCGATTTCCAGTCGTTGCTGTAGCAAACCACGCCCCCCAGGAAGTAGGCGGAGCTTCCGGCGACA
Organism: Terriglobia bacterium; assembly: GCA_035560315.1. Taxonomy (GTDB): domain Bacteria; phylum Acidobacteriota; class Terriglobia; order 2-12-FULL-54-10; family 2-12-FULL-54-10; genus DATMAF01. Next base: position 121 of record DATMAF010000418.1, read on the forward strand.
TGGGTGATTCGTTCGGCCAGCAGGCCGCCGGTGCAGCTTTCCGCCACCGCCAGGGTGGCGTTCTGGGCCGCGAGCATCCTGCCGACCACTTCTTCCAGGCTCGCGCCGTCGGTCGAAAAAACGGATTCACCGAGGGCCGCTTCCAGCCGCGGGGCCAGCTCGTTTAGCAGCGCTTCGGCGGCGGCGGGGGTCTCCGCCGTTGCCCGCAGATGAAGCTGAATCTCGCCCGGAGCCGCCAGGATGGTCGTGACCGGGTTGGCGTACTGGGTGTAGATGGGAGCAACGAGCTGCTCCACTTCCGACTCGAAGCGCCCGGCGATGCGCAGCACGCGGGTGGCGATGGCGGCGGGCGGAACGAGGCGTTGCAGGCGCGGCAGGCAGGCCTGCCGGAACATCGGCTCCAATTCGCGGGGCGGGCCGGGCAGCAGCAAAAGCACCTTGCCCGACTGCTCAATCCATTGTCCGGGAGCGGTGCCGGCCTGGTTCTCCAATATCTCGGCGCCTTCGATGCGCATCGCCTGGCGCAAATTGATCTCCGGCATGGGAATGCCGCGGGCGCGGAACCGCGCCTCGATTGCCCGGGCCAGAGCCGCATCGGAGCGCAAGGGCCTGCCCAGCGCGCGGGCGGCGCTTTCCCGGGTCAGGTCGTCTTCGGTGGGGCCCAACCCCCCAATCGTGATGACGATCTGCGAACGCTTCCAGGCCAGCGCGATGGCCTCCGTGAGGCGTTCGCGGTGATCTCCCACGATCGTTTTGCAGACCACCTCCACGCCCAGCCGGTTCAATTGTTCGGTGAGAAACAGGGAATTGGTGTCCGTGCGGTGCGGCGTAAGGAGTTCGGAGCCAATGGCGATAATTTCCGCGTTCATGGCAACGGACGCCCCTTCGGCGGCAGAGGGCCGGAGCGGCGGAAACGAGGCCGGCTATCCGAACAGCGGCAGGCCGCGCACATTCCAGTTGAGGTGATAGACCGACTGCGTCGTCACCAGGATGGCGGCAGGACCTTTGGTAAACGCCAGGCCCACCAGCCCCGTGCCGGAGACGACCCACTCCACGCGCCGGTCCGGCGTGATCTGGAAGATTCCCTTTCGCCCGCCCTGGGAGGCGGCGATGTACAGATTGCCGTCCACGTCAAAGGCCATGCCCTGCGGGCGGCCCAAGCCCTGGTAAAACTTTTCGACTTCGCCGGAGCTGGCAATGCGATAGATGGAGTCAAAACTGGAGGTGGTGGGTCCGCTGACATAGAGGTAGCCGTCCGGCCCGAAGGCCAGGTGATAGGCGGAGATGCTGGGCTCCAGGGTGGCGAACACGAAGATCTGCCGGTCGGGCGCGATCTTGAAGATGGTGCCGCTGCGGTCCCCGACATAGAGATAGCCGTCCTTGTCGAACGCGATCCCGGTGGCCACCCCCATGCCCTCAGCGTACACCGACGTGGATCCTCCGGGTGTCGCCCGGTAGATGCTGCCGTCAAAGCGGCTGGAGATGTAGAGGTATCCTTCGCGATCAAACGCCAGACCGGTGGGGTTCATGATATCGGTCAGGAAGGGTTTCACGTTGTAGTTGGTGTCAATCCGGTAGACACAGACCGGTACCTTCTGCCCGCGGGAACCGCTGAACGTAACAAAAATATTGCCGTCCCGGTCGATGGCGGGATTGGCGACCGGATGCATGTTCTCGGCGATGGCGACGCCCACTTCGACGGGAATGGGGTTGCTGCACTGCTGGGAGTTGTCCACGGTCAGATCGCCCGAGACCGCCCCTTCCGGCACGCGCGCCACCAGGAACTGGTCGGAGCTGATCAGGAGGCTGCCCTCAATGCCTCCGAAACGCACGTGCGGCCGCGAGTGCCCGTTGGGGCAGAATCCCTTTCCGCGAATCTGCAATTCGCCTCCCGCGATGGCCGCGCGGGGACCAACGGCTTCGATCAGAGGTTTACTTGCCATGGATGCTCATGAAAACGCGGCCTGCGACGGCTGCTTCTTTCGGTTTGCTCCGCCGCGCCTTCTGCCCGGCGAATCATGACGCCAGCCTTCCCAACCCATGCTGCCCCGAAAGCGAGATCGCGTTTTTCGCCGCCGCAGTCCATTGGGAGTTTTGGGGATGCAAGAAGCCAGTATATGACTGATTTCATTCAAACGCCAGATTCATTCTCTCCCGCGCCACGGGCCGCCTCCCAATCCTCGGCCGGCGGCGCCTCCGATGGGGGCGGGCCGGCGATGACGTACCGGCCGCTGGCCCAGTTGCCCAAATCCAACAGCCGGCAGCGCTCGCTGCAAAAGGGCAGCAGCGGGTCGGAGACCGCCACGGGCCGGCCACAGATGGGACACTTAAAACAGGATTCCGGCATATCCCACCGCCATGCGAAATTCCCGCTCCGGGACGACGTCGAAGCTGGTCGTATAGTGGATCACGCGCCCTTGCGTACAACCCAGCGCCGCGGCGGCCGCCACGGTGGCCGCCAGGGCTCCGGGTCCGCAGGCATTGTGGTGGCGCAGCGCCTCGGGAACGATCTCTTCGGCGCGCATCTGTTCGGCCAGCCGGAGAATGCGGGCATCGTTTTCGCGCATCCATTCGCGGGCGCGGTCTCCGTAGCCGGCGGGCGTGAAGTGGTACATGTCCCCGTAGTGGGTCAGATCCGTGGAGCCGATGACCGCTGTTGCATGCGGCCACCGGCGAAGCACCTGCGCAATCCGTTGCCCGAGCGCCACGGCGTTCTGCTCGGGACAAACCGCCACCGGAACGACCTTGGCTTGCGGGAAGAGATGCTTGATAAACGGCAGTTCCACTTCGATGGAGTGCTCGCCGTCGTGGGCCGCGGCGTTGTCGCTGGCCAGCCCGCCGGAGGCTTGCAGGATCTGCGCCGCCAACGCTTCGTCCACGGCCACCTCGCCCAGCGGCGTCGCCCACGCCCCCCGCGCGTAAACGGCATGGCCGCCGCTCCAGCGATGCACCGCCCCGCAGACCACGAAGGTTTCCGGGGGAGACTGCCGCCGGATGCTCTCAAAAACTCGTGCCGCCACCGCTCCGGAGTATTCCCAGCCGGCGTGGGGAACGACAGCCGCCGTGATGCGCGCCGGCAGATCCGCGGCGGAAAATCCCCGCAGAAAGCGCTCCGTGGCGCGGGCGCAATCCCCGGCATAAAAATGGGCCGCCGCCGGCCTCCGGACGATCATGCGACACACCCCTGCCTCCAGTTTACAACGGAGAACGGGATTTGAGACGGGCGGGCCAGACCCCGGCCGGCGAGGCCGCTTCCGGGAGTGTCCGCGGCTTGTTCACAGGGGAAGTTCTGGCAGGCGCAGCTTGTCGGAGGCGGCAGTCGCCTGCCGGTTGAGATGGTGGACCGCCTTCTCAATGCCGCGCGGCGTCAGCGGAAACATCGGGATGATGCTGCGGATATCCTCGACGGTTTGCGTGCCATACCAGGAGCCATCGCGGATGGGGTTCAACCACGCGATCTTGGGAAAGGCAGCGGCCATCTGGCGCAGACATTCATAGCCGGACTTTCCCCAGCCGTGTCCGTGCAGCTCGTAGGGGGCCATGCTGGCGTCGCCGACGATGAACACGCGGTGATGCTTGCCTTCCCGCAGCAGGCTTTCCAGGCTCACCGGCTCCTTGCTGCGCGCCTCGTCGGCAAAGACGGTCTCGCGAATGACGTTGTGAAAATAGAAGATGCGCAGGTCGTGCGCGAACCGCGTCTTCATTTTGCGAAACAGCGCCCGCACCACCGGGATGTGAACGTCCATCGAGAAGCCGCCGTTGTCGATGAACAGCATCACGTTCAGGGTCTCTTCCTCCCGCTGCGTCAACTGGGGCAGGAAGAGGCCGCCGCGGTCGGCGCCCTTGCGGATGGTCTCGTCGATGTCCAGGGTCAGCTCGGAATGGCGCTCGGCCACCCCCTTCAGCGCCGCCAGCGCGGCGTCCACATTGTCATCGCTGAGGACGGCGTTCAGATCGACCGGAAAATAACGGGGATTGCCCAGGACCACCCTGGCGGACAGAAACGCGCTGCGCCCTCCCACGCGGATGCCGGCCGCGGAACGTCCGTCGTGTCCGTAGGGGCTGGTCCCGCCGGTGCCGATGTACTTGGCTCCGCCGCGGTGGGCCTCCTGCTGCTGCTCGGCAATCTCGCGCATCCGGCGCAGCAGTTCCTCCAGGTCTTTGTCCGAATGGTCGGTGAGAAACTCGTCGGCGGCCGCTTCTCCCTCAGAGAAGGGGACTTCGATTCCTTCGGTGTTCAGCCCCGGCCCGCCGGGAACCGGAGCCGGCTGCGAGACGTCCGGCTTGCGGCGAAAAATGCGCTCCAGAAATTCATCGATCAGTTCAGGGGTGGGCTGGCGTCCGGGCGCCTGCGCCAGCCGCCAGTGATAGAACGTGTCGGAGCGGAGGACGGCCTCCTCAAGCGACTGGCCGGGCAGGATGGGGATGTCCAGGAAATGAGAAAAAAAGGCCACCGTGTAGGGACCGCGCTGGCGCGGGTCTTTCACCACCAGCCGCTCGGCGCAGGAGTAGAGGCTGCCGAGATCGCGGATCAACCCCCGGCTCATCAGCGTGTACAACTGCGCGATGGTGCGGGCGTCGGCATGCAGGCCGTTCTTGCGCAGCTCCGCCGGAAAGCCCGCGAACACGCTAGTTCACCCCGCGGGAAGATTTCGGGCGCAGCAGGCTGGCCACGCCATTTTGCTGGATGTCCCTCAGGATGCCCAAGTCCGCGTGGCTCTTGATGAGGGTTTGCGAGCCCGGCAGGCGATCCAGTTCCGCCGGGGCGATTCCTTTGGCCTGGAGGTAGGCAAACCAGTTGAGCATTTCGGCGGTGGCGGGCTTCTTGTCGAGCTTCAATTCGCGGAGCTGGTAGAAAATCGACACCGCGGCTGCGACAAGCTGGTCGTCGGCGGCGGGGAAATGCAGCCGCACAATGGCCCGCAGGCGCTCCGGGGTCGGGAAAGCGATGAAGTGATAGATGCAGCGGCGCAGGAAGGCGCTCGGAAGGGCCTGCTCGCGGTTGCTGGTGATGACGATGACCGGCATATTTTCGACAGGCGCTTCCACCACCTCGCCTGTATAGGGAATCACAATGCGCTTCTCGCTGAAGACATACAGCAGGCTGTTGGAAAATTCGCGCTTGCCTTTGTCGATCTCGTCAATCAGCAGCACGGAACCGGGGTCTTGGTAGGCGCGGGCCAGCGGCCCCAGTTTGACATAGTCGCGGAGTTGGTCCACGGAGCGTCCGCCCAGGTCCAGCCGCTGGTCCAGACCGGCCTGCTGCAACTGGACATTGAGGATGGTGGCCTGGGCGTCGGTGAGCCGCTGGATGCTGTCAAAATCAACAACCAGTTGCTCGATCTTGCTTTCGGAGGTGACCGGAAATTCGTAGAGCCGGGTCTTCATCGCGGTGGCGATGGCCTCGGCCAGTCGCGTCTTGCCGGTTCCCGGCTCTCCCTCCAGCAGCAGCGGCAGGCCCAGGGTTCTGGCGATGGCCACCGCATCGGCCAACTCCGGATCCAGCAGGTATTTGTCTGTTCCCCAAAATTCATCTTTTAGCGGCACGCCACGTCACCTCGACAAAGTCTAATCGTTTAGAATAGCAGATTTTGCGCCCTCCTGTTTGCGGTACACTAGCGGCACCGCGGTGGGATGAATGCCACAGCCCAGGGCAGTCGAATGGCTTCAGAGCGCCCGAAAGCGCCTGGGGATCTTTCTGTTGCTGAGCGCGGGATTATTGCTGGCGGTTTCCTCCGATGAGCTGCATGGAGGGCTGATGGCTCTCCTGCCGGCGGCGGAAGCAATCATCCGGGAACGGCCGCTGCTGGGCATTCTCACCTTCCTTCTGTTTGCGGCGCTGTCGGCGATGCTGGCCTTCGTCTCCAGCGCTGTGATCGTGCCGGTGGGAGTGTATGTGTGGGGAAGCGCCATGAGCCTGGTGCTGCTGTGGCTGGGCTGGACTCTGGGCGGCGTCACCGCGTATACCCTGAGCCGCCACATCGGCCGCCCGGTTGCCAAAGCGATCGGCCCGGGTCCGGCAATGGAGAGATACGAAGGACTCATCACCAGCCGGGCCTCCTTCGGCCTGGTGCTGCTCTTTCAACTGGCGGTGCCCTCGGAGATCCCCGGTTATCTGCTGGGACTGCTGCGCTACCCCTTCGGGAAGTATCTGGCGGCGCTGGCGCTGGCGGAGCTTCCCTTTGCGCTGGCGACGGTGTACATCAGCTCCGGTTTCATCGAGCGGCGCCTGGCGCTGCTGGTTGGCGTCGGCCTCGCGGTGGCGGGATTCAGCGCCTGGGCGTTTTTTGCCTTGCATCGGAAGCTGGCGCAGAAGCGCTTCTAGCCTTTGTCCCCAGGGACTCCACGGGCATTGCAGCCGTAGGGGTCGGAGAACCGCGGGGCCGCGACGACTTGGCTTTTCTGTGGTGAGTGAAAATCCACGGGGCTCCCGAATCCGGAAGCGCTGCGCACCAGCGTGGCAATTCCGAGAGCGTCGGCGCTACGGCTGTGTCAGCCAGCTCAGCGCGGCCACTAGGCCCCCGGCGAGCTGTTTGGGCTTTTCGATGTGGCCGTAGTGGGTCATCGGCACGTCAAAGACCAGCACCCGGATCGGGATATTGGGGTTCTTTTCCCGGAACGCATTGGCCACCTGCAACTCGCGGGCCTTGGCCGGATCGGGGTCCCAGTGGCCGTCATCGAGGCGGGCTACGGTCCAGATCATCTTGCGATAGCCGGAGGGGTCCACACGCATGGTGGAAAACAAATCGCGGATCACCTCGTCGGGCGTCACGCCGAACTGATTGCCGGCCAGGGTCTGGCGAATCTGGTTGGCCACGTGTTCGCGCAGGTTGTCGGCGCTGTTGTGCTCGATGTCCTGTAGCGGCTGCTTGAACTGCGGGCGGCGGCGGTGTTCGAGGCCAATCCATTTTTCCGCCACCTTCTCCCGCGGCACGTTCGGATCCCACAGAGGGTTTAGGGGCCCGAGATAGCCGCGGGAGTAATCAGTCGGTGGCCGGTCGTTGATCTCCCACACCGGCCGGTAGCGGTCCGCCGTGCGCAGGCCGCGAAAGGCGCGCATGGTCTCCAGTCCCGCTGGCCCGCCCGTGCCCCAGCCCATCGAAAGACCCTGCAGGCGCGGTCCCAGGTCGCTGTCCTTCAAAATGAATTGAATCTCGCCGCCGGTCGAGTGCCCGATGATCAC
>DATMAF010000419.1:0-6304 GCA_035560315.1 Terriglobia bacterium
CCGGTCCCCTTCGCGCACCCGGATGGTGGGGCCGGGGATGCGTCCGTTGTAGGTCCAGGCCGGATACTCCAGGCCGGGCACCAGCTCGATGCTCTTGTCGAGCGCAACGATGTTGTACTCGTGCAAGGTCTGGCCGTTCGGCAGCACCGAGACGGTTCCGGGATCAAAATCGGTCAGGATGTCGCTGGGGTTGAAACCGTTTTTCTCGTGATCGACCTCGCCCACCACGGCGGGCATCAGGTGCGGGCCGTGATGGCGATGCGCTGGCGCATCCGGGCTGGCCGCCGGCGGGAGCGCCGACGCGATGCCCGCCGCCCCCGCCAGCCCGGCGCCGCCGATGCCGGCCTTCAAAAGCGCGCGCCGGGACAGTGCCGGCGACGGCGCGGCACCGGCCGACGGCAACAGCGATTTCTTCATCCCCGCCTCCCCGCGGCAGCGAAACTTGCGCTACCACAGAATGTTAATATACATTAACAACATGATTTAATGTATTTGAATGAAATGGCATTGTCAAGGGGGAGGCGGACGAGTATTGTCACAGAAACGCCTATGGCAACGGTCGCGGCGGAAAACCTGTTGAAGGCAATCCTGGAACTCGGCGAGAACGGCGAGACGGTGATTGCGGCGCGGCTGGCGGAGTTCCTGCGGATCTCCTCGCCGGCGGTGAGCATGGCGCTCAAGCGCTTGCAGCGCAAAGGACTGGTGCGCGTCTCGGAAAAGCGCTTTATTCAATTGACGCCGCAGGGAATCCGCGCCGCCACGGAACTGGTGCGGCGGCACCGCCTGGTGGAGCGGCTGCTGGTGGATGTGTTGCACATGCCCTGGGAAAAAGTCCATGAGGAAGCCGAGAAGCTGGAGCACGCCATCTCACCGGAGCTCGAGAAAAAGTTGCTGGAGCTGTTCGGGGCCGGCGGCGCCTGTCCGCATGGCAATCCCTTTACGCCGAAGCTCCCGGCACGCCGTGCCCCGCACATCTTCCCGCTGACCGAGGCGCCCGAGAACCGGCGCCTGCGCGTTACGCGCATCGCGGAATTGCACGAAAAAGAAAAAGATTTTCTGGACTCGCTGGCCCGGCTGGGCTTGAAACCCGGCAGCGACGTGGTGCTGACCCGCAAGACCTTCGACGGAATTCTCGAGTTGCAGGTGAAGGGCCGAAAAGCCGCCTTCGCCAGCCAGTCCGGCGCCCGCATCTGGGTGGAGGCGGTGTCGTAACCGCCCCGCGGGGAGCGACGACCCCACGCAGACGGCCTGTCTGGGACCCCGCAGGAGAAGGCCCCGGCGGCGCGCGCTATCCGTTGCGGAGTTCGGCCAGCACCAGGCGGGAAATTTCCTTCAAGGTTTCAAAGACGCCGATGCCCTTGTAGGCGATGGCTTCGATCACCGGCTCGTTCTTGCGGCACAACTCCTTCTTGAGGACCTCGACCGGAAGGGCGTTGGGCAGGTCGCGCTTGTTGAGCTGCAAGACATAGGGGACCTTCTGAAAGTCGTAGCCGTGCTCCTTGAGGTTTTCCTCCAGGTTGTCGATGCTTTCCAGGTTCGCCTCCAGGCGTTCCTCCTGCGAGTCGGCGACGAACACCACGCCGTCCACGCCGCGCAGGATGAGCTTGCGGCTGGCGTCGTAAAACACCTGGCCGGGAACGGTATAGAGGTGGAAGCGCGTCTTGAAGCCGCGCACGGTCCCCAGATCCAGCGGCAGAAAATCAAAAAACAGAGTGCGGTCGGTTTCCGTCGCCAAAGAGATCATCTTGCCCTTGTTGGGAGCCATCTCATAGACCTTTTCGAGATTGGTGGTCTTGCCGCCCAACCCGGCGCCGTAATAGACCAGCTTGCAGTTGATTTCTTTGGCCGCGAAGTTAATGAAGCTCAAGAAGTTCCCTCGGCGCGGAGGTCTGCGCCCGGCTGCGGGGCGCTCCGCGCCCATCGGTTATACCACGCCGGCAAAGTTCAGAACAAGCCCCAGGCGCTGAAAACTAGTTCCCGGTGAATCACATCCAGAGCGGCTCGTCGGCACCCCCGTTCGCAGCGCAGCCAGCCGCTGCTCAGCGTCCCGTGGGAGCGCTCAGGAGCTCCTCGGAGGATTGCGCTTGCGCAGCTTCACTTCGTATTCGGCTCCCTCTTCCAGTTCGGGAGCAGCAGACAAGGGGCGCAGCCGGCCGCCTTCGCAGACCGCGAGCAGCGACGCTTCCGCAGCCGTTGCCTCGGGGCCGGCGCCGTCCATGGCCTGGTTGGCCAACTGGTCCGCCAGCCGGTTCTGTTCGCGGGGAATATGCCGGATGGAAAAGCGCGCCAACCGGGCGGCCTGCTGTCGGGCTTCGAGATATAGCGGCTTGAGGTCCGGGCTCTGCACCCGGTAGCGGCCCTGCATCTGGCGGACCACCAACTCGGAATCGCAGAGGACCTCCAGGCTCCGGGCGCCGCGGTCCAGCGCGTAGGCCAGCGCTGCCAGCAGGGCCCGATATTCGGCGACGTTGTTGGTGGCTTTGCCGATCGAGCGGGAGAAGCTTTCCAGGGTGTTTCCGGCGCGATCCTGAATCACCACCCCGTAGCCCGCCGGGCCGGGATTGCCGCGCGAGCCGCCATCGATGTAAGCGCGAAGTTCGGCCTCCGGCCAGGGAGCCGGGGCGGGCGGGACCGGTTTCATGAAGCGGCGCCGGCGCGGAGAGCGGCGGCTTCGCCAGAGCGCTCCCTGGCGTCGTAATACAGAATGCGCCCGCAGCTCTCGCAGGTCCGCAACTGCTGGTTGCTCATCAGCTCGCTGAAGACCTGGGGCCGGAGGCGGACGTGGCAGGCGCTGCAAGCGCCGTCGATCACAGCCACGACGGCCTCGCCGTTGCGCGCCCTGGCGACTCGTTCGTAGGTTTCGTAAAGGTCCGCTGCGACCTGCTGCTGAATCCGGGACCGCTCGGCGCGCGCCTGAACGAGCTTCTGCTCATCCTCGCCCTTTCGTTGCCGCGCGGCCTCGATCTCCGCCTGCGCCTGCTTTCGCTCTTCGGCCAGCTTCTTTTCGGACTCCTGGAGCTTTCGCTCCAGACTTTCCGAATCCATCATTTCCGCCAGGATCTGGTCCTCGATCTGCCGGATCAGCGACTCCTGATGCTCGATCTCGTGCAGCATGGCGCGATACTGTTCGTTGGTTTTGACTTGCAACGACTGGTCTTTGTAATGCGCGATCTTGTCGCGGGCGGCGGCGATCTCCTGCTCGCGGCGGCGGCGCAACTTCTGATTTTCGGCCAGCGCGTGCTTGTCCGCTTCGACCTGCTGAATGTGGCTGGTTAGGGTGCTCTCGATCGCGGCGATTCTGCCCGGCAGGCCGGCGATCTCGGCTTCCAGTGCGCGGATGAGATCGTCAAGCCGTTGCAGCTCCATCAGGTTTTGCAGCTCGGGGCTCATGCCGATGGTCGCGGTCTCCGTTACCGGGCCTACATATTAGCATAACTCAAGATGCCTTGCGGGCCGGGCGCGTTGACAGCCGCGGCGGGCATCGGCGATGATGGCAGTGCCTTGCGTTTGCAGCCACGCCCGCGAGGCGGAAGGAAGCAGCCTCATGTCCAACGCATCGCAGCAGCCGGAGTTCCGCATCTCCCAGACGGAGGATTTCCGCGAGGGCTACTCGAACAGCGTGCAAATCCGCGTCAGCGTATGGGATTTTCTGCTGCTGTTCGGCACCATGTCGCAGCCCTCGCCCAACCTGGTCGAGATCCGCAATTTCCAGGGCATCTACTTGAGTCCGCAGCAGGCCAAGGCCCTTCGCAACGTGCTGGGACAGAATGTGGACCAGTACGAAAAGGCCTTTGGAGAAATCAAACTGGACCCGCGCGCCCCTTCCGGTTCTCTCTCGATTCAATAGGGCGATTGCGGCGGCCGGCACAAGCCGGGAAACGCGCGCGCGGCTTCTGGCGGCTTTGCAAAGCGGTGCCGGGCTATACTAGAATCCAGAGCGCGTCTGGAAACATCCATTGTGTAGGCGGTACAGGCGGGTTTTCCCAGTCCAACCGGGGAAGGAGAGCACGTGGCAGAGAGTTGCCGCCGGGAAATGGTCATAGAAATCCCGGCGGAGGTCGTCCAGCAGAAACTCCAAGCGATCGCCGCGCATTTCCAGAAGCACGCGCGGCTGCCGGGATTCCGCCCCGGCAAAGCGCCTCTTTCCCTGGTGCGCCAGACGTTTGAGGAGGACATCCGCTCGCAATTGCTCCAAGAGCTGCTGCCGGAATACGTGGAGGCCCAGGTCCGCGAGAAGAACTGGGAGCCGGCGAGCCCGCCCTCGGTTGTCGAGATCGAATATTCCGAAAACGCGCCGCTGAAATTCAAGGCCACCGTGGAGGTGATGCCGGAATTCGCCTTGCAGGATTACAGCGGGTTGCGGGTGGAATGGAGCGAGCCGGCCGTGAGCGAGGAAGAAGTCCAGCAGGCCCTGGAAAAGCTCCAGGATCAGGCCGCCAGCTACGTCAACGTGGAGCCTCGCCCGATCCAGGACGGGGACTTTGCCAGCATCAGCGTCCACGGAGGCACGCCGGGGAGCGCGGCCGCCGGCGTGGAGCTGCAAGAAGTTCTCTGCGAGATTGGCGGGGCCGAGACCGTTCCGGAATTCACGCAGAACCTTCGCGGGGCGGAACTGGGCCAGGAAGTCAGCTTCGACGTTTCCTATCCGGCGGATTTCCGCGACGGGCGCCTCGCCGGCAAAAGGATTTCCTACCGGGTGAAGGTGCTGGGCATTAAAAAGAAGCAGCGGCCGCCGCTGGATGACGATTTCGCCAAAGAGCTGGGGGAATTTGAGTCCCTGGAGGCGCTGCGCGCCCGGCTCCGGGAAAACTTGCTGCGCAGTGCCCGCGAGCAGGCCGAGGCAACGGCCAAGCGACTGTTGCGCAAGCAGTTAGTCGCGCTACATGATTTTCCAGTGCCGGAGAGCATGGTCGAGCGACAGATCGAGCGAAGGGTCGAGCGGCTCCGCCGGCACCTGGCTTCGCAGGGAATGAACCCGGAACGATTGGCCTGGGATTGGGATCGCGTTCGCGAGTCCCAGCGCGAGGAAGCGATGGAGGAAGTGAAGGCTTCGCTGATCCTTGAGAAAATCGCCGAACGGGAAGCCGTGGTCATCAGTGAGGCGGAGTTGGATCAGGAACTGAAGCAGCTAGCCGAGGCGGTGAACCAGCCTGAAGCGACCCTGCGTGCTCGCTTGACAACCGAGGGGAGCATCGATAAAATTAAATCTAGACTCCGCATCGAAAAAGCGCTCGATCAAGTTTTCCAAAAAGCCAAAGTGGGGAGCCTGGGTGCGGGCGAAGCCGGACCGGGGCGCTGGGGATGAATTCTCGGGCAGGCGGGCATCCGAAGAAAGTGCGGGAGCACGGCAGGACAGGAGTAGTGGAGACATGGCGTTGATCCCAATGGTTGTCGAGCAGACGAACCGTGGCGAACGGGCATACGACATCTATTCCCGTCTGCTGAAGGACAACATCATTTTTATTGGCACTCCCATCGATGACACGGTTGCCAATCTGGTAACGGCGCAACTGCTCTTTTTAGAGGCCGAGGACCCCGAAAAGGACGTATATTTGTACATCAACAGTCCAGGAGGGTCCATCACCGCGGGCATGGCGATTTATGACACGATGCAGTTTGTGCGCCCGGATGTCTCCACCATCTGCATCGGGCAGGCGGCCAGCATGGCGGCCCTGCTGCTGGCGGCCGGAGCGCCCGGCAAGCGCTTCACGCTGCCGAACACGCGGGTCTTGATTCACCAGCCGTGGGCGGGGGGGCTGTCCGGGCAGGCCACCGACATCGACATTCAGGCGCGGGAAATCCTGCGCATGCGGGAGATCACCAACCAGTTGCTGGCCAAGCATACCGGGCAACCGCTGGAACGCATCACCAAGGATGTGGAGCGCGACTACATCATGAATGCGCAGCAGGCCAAAGAATACGGCATCGTTGACGAGATCATCACCAAGCATAAATGAGAGCTAAAGGAGGCTTCCCCGCCAACCGATCTGACGGGAGAGAAGTGATTCGGGAATCTCCAGGAGCCAACCGTGAAGCGAACCGGCCTTGACGAACCATTGCGCTGTTCCTTCTGCCATAAAAGCCAGGAAGCGGTGGGCAAGCTCATCTCCTCCCCCGGCGATGCGCCGCGCTCCTATATCTGCGACGAGTGCGTGACGGTCTGCAATTCCATTCTGGAAGAAGACCGCGCAGAGGCTCCCGCATCCCCCTCCCCGCAGCTTCCCAAGCCGCAGGAGATCAAGGAATTTCTCGATCAATATGTGATCGGCCAGGAGAAATCGAAAAAGAAGCTGGCCGTCGCGGT
>DATMAF010000420.1:0-2201 GCA_035560315.1 Terriglobia bacterium
CGCTTCCAGCCTCGGCGCGGAAAACGAAAAAACCTTGTCCTGATAAAGCAGCAGGTCAACGGCTTCGCCCCGAAGGTGTCCGCCCTTAATCAGCACCGCCTGCGGGCCTCGTGCGGCGATGGCCCGCCCGGCTCGTTCCATCGATTCCGCGTCCGCGATCCCGATTCCCGACAGCGCCGCCGCCTCCGGCACGTTCGGCGTCACCAGAAACGCCGTCGCGAGCAGCTTCTCGATCACAGCCTGCCGGGCATCATCCTGCAGCAGCGCCTGGCCGTGCTTGCTGATCATCACCGGATCGACCACCAGGGGAAAGGTGAAGCTGCGGGCGCGCTCGGCGACGGCCTCCACGATTTCGCGGCTCCCCAGAGCGCCGGTCTTGGCCGCCGCGGGCGGGATGTCCTCCAGCACCGCGTCGAGCTGCGCCAGCACCAGTTTCGCGGGCAGCGGCTCCACCGCGCTCACACGCACCGTGTTCTGCACCGTCAGCAGGCTGATGACGGCGGTGCCGTAGACTCCGAACCGGTGAAAGGTCTTGAGGTCGGCCTGAAGGCCCGCGCCGCCCGAGGGGTCGGAGCCGGCGATGGTCAGCGCCACGGGGTTTGTGGAACGAGGCAGCGTGTCAGCGTTCTCTGGCATGAGGTTCAGCCGCCTGGCAGGGGAGTCGCGGCTTAGCCTCCGATCTGGAACATGCGCCGGTTCTGCGTGAAGACGCCTTCGTGGAGCCGGTGGCCCATGGGCTTGCGCTGAACCGCTTGGAGCAGGATGCCACGGACCGCCTCGGGGCCGTTCTCGCGGAGCCGGCGCTTGATGTCCATCTCATCGTCGTTCAGCAGGCACAGATGGAGCTTGCCGTCCGCCGTGAGCCGCATGCGGTTGCAGCTGCCGCAGTAGGGCGCCGAGACCGGGCTGATGAAGCCGACCACGCCGCGCGCCCCCGGCAGCCGGTAGTTGACCGCCTCGTCGGAGGGCGGCCCCGGCAGCGGCGTCAGCGCACCCAGTTCCCGCTCGATGCGCTGCCGCACTTCGTCGTTCGAGATATACCGCCCGCGGGCGACCGTGGCGCATTCGCCGATGCCGAACGGCATCATCTCGATGAAGCGCACATGCCAGTCGCGCTCGATGGTGAGGGCGGCCAGTTCCGCCACGTCGCCGTCGTTGTAGCCGCGGGCGATGACCGCGTTCAGCTTGATCGGCGCCAGCCCGGCCTGCTCCGCCGCCGCAATGCCTCGTTGCACCAGTTCCAGTTTGCCCCACCGCATCAGGCGCGCCAGGCGCTCCGGGTGCAGCGTGTCGAGGTGAATATTCACGCGCTTCAATCCGGCGCGGGCCAGCGGCCCGGCCAGTTCCGGCAGCAAAATGCCGTTGGTGGTCATGGCCAGATCGCCGACGCCCGGAATGCGGCTGATGCGCTCCACGATCTCGACAATCTCCGGGCGCAACGTGGGCTCACCGCCCGTGAGGCGAAACTTGCGGAAGCCCGCCGAAACCGCCACCTCGACCACCGTGGCGATCTCCTGCGGCGTCAGCAGTTCCTGGTGGGGGAAGAACTCCAGCCCGTTCAGCGGCATGCAATAGACGCACCGCAGGTTGCAGCGGTCAATGACCGAGATGCGCAGGTAATTGATCTCGCGCTGATATTGGTCGAGCGGCATCGCTGTTTCAAGCCCAGCCAGGGCCCGCCATCCACTGGAAATCCCCCGGCGACTCCTGCGAAATCATTCTACCGTTGTTCCCGTCCAAGGGATAGGGGATGCCACGGAGGCCGGAAGGGAGGGCGGGCACAGGGAAGCCGCTCGCGGGAGGGCATAAACACAACGGCGCAGCGCCCCAGGGGTTTCCGCCCTTTGACTGATGGCGCTGCGCCCGCAAATTTCCAGAAACGATGCGGCTACACGCTGAACGAGCTGCCGCAGCCGCAGGTGTTCTTGACGTTGGGGTTCGAGAACTTGAAGCCCGAGCCTTCCAGCGTCTCCACGTAATCGACCTCCGTATTGTCGAGATAGAGCAGGCTGGTTTGATCCACGAAGACCTTCAAGCCATCGAAGTTGAACACCTTGTCCATGCCCAGCTCGTTATCGCTGCCGTTCTCCTCAAAGGTCATGGAATAGGAGAATCCGGAGCAGCCCCCGCCGACCACTCCAATGCGCAGGCCGACCGGAGTCGGATCCTGCTGCGCCATAATCTCTTTGACTTTGCTGACC
>DATMAF010000421.1:0-4051 GCA_035560315.1 Terriglobia bacterium
GAGCGCGACCACCGGGTGATCGGCAAGAAGCTGGGCCTGTTTGTGCTGGACGAGATGGTCGGGCCGGGCCTGGTTCTGTGGACACCCGCCGGGGCGGTGATCCGGCAGGAACTGCAAAATTTCATCTCCGAAGAGCTGCGCAAGCAGGGCTATCTTCAGGTCTTCACGCCCCACATCGGCAAGCTGGCTCTCTACCGCACCAGCGGACATTATCCCTATTACCAGGACTCGCAATATCCGCCTTTCCTGGAGCGGGAGACGCTGGCCGAGTTGGCCCATGAAAACGTCTCGTGCGCCGAACTGCTGCGCCGCATGGGAGACGGCAACATTGACGGCTACCTGCTGAAGCCGATGAACTGCCCGCACCATATTCGCATCTTCGCAAGCCAGCGCTACTCCTACCGCGACCTGCCGGTGCGCCTGGCGGAGTTCGGCACCGTCTACCGCTACGAGCAGTCGGGCGAGCTGAACGGCATGGTGCGCGTGCGCGGCTTCACGCAGGACGACGCCCACCTGTTCTGCACCGAGGATCAGTTGAGCGCGGAACTGCACGGGTGCCTTTCGCTGGTGAAAACCATCTTCGCGACGCTGAACATGACCGAGTACCGGGTGCGGGTGGGCCTGCGCGACCGGGCGGCAGCCAAATACGTCGGCAAGCCGGAGAACTGGGACAAGGCTGAGCGGGCCTGTCGCGAAGCCGTCGCTATGCTCGGCATCGCCTCCGCCGAGGAGCCGGGCGAGGCAGCCTTCTATGGCCCCAAGATCGATTTTGTGGTCAAGGACGTGATCGGGCGGGAGTGGCAGCTCGGCACCATTCAGGTGGACTACAACCTGCCGGAACGGTTCGATCTGGGCTATGTCGGCAGCGACAACCAAATGCACCGGCCGGTGATCATCCACCGCGCACCCTTCGGTTCGATGGAGCGGTTCTGCGGCGTGCTGATTGAGCACTTTGCCGGAAGCTTCCCGGTGTGGCTCTCGCCGGTGCAGGCGAAGGTGCTGCCGATCAGCGAAAAGCACCTCGAGTACGCCCGGAAGGTCGCCGACGCGCTGCGCCAGGCCGGCGTTCGGGTGGAGCTGGACGGGCGCAATGAAAAGATCGGGCTGAAGATTCGCGAGGCCGAGATGCAGAAGGTGCCCTATATGCTGGTGGTGGGAGAAAAGGAAGTCGCCAGCGGCTCGGTCAGTTTGCGGACCCGGAAAGGGGGAAACCAGGGCAGCATCGCCCTAGAGGCTGCTCTGTCCCGGATTTCCACCGCGATCCGCTCGCGGCAGTTGGAACCGTAAGACGGGCGTTCCGGCCTGTGCTATAATACTGCTCGGAATCCGGGTTGTCTCCTGTCCAGGCTGGTTCGGCGTTTCCCGACGCATGCCGGGGCGGGAGAAGCTTCGCCAAAGGAGGACCGTATCGCCGCTGGAAATATTCGGATGAATGAGCTAATCCGGGCTCGCGAGGTTCGCGTCATTGACGACAATGGCACCCAGCTCGGGATTATGCCCCCGACGGAAGCCTTGAAAATTGCGCGGCAACAAAACCTCGACCTGGTAGAGATTTCGCCGACGGCCGTGCCGCCCGTCTGCAAGATCATGGACTACGGCAAGTACGTCTACCAGCAGAACAAGCGCGCCCATGAGGCCCGCAAGCACCAGCGCACCATCGTCGTCAAGGAAGTGAAGTTTCGGCCGACCACGGACGATCACGATTACGAGTTCAAGAAAAACCACATCATTCGGTTCTTGAAGGAAGGCGACAAGGTCAAGGCGGTGATCTTTTTCCGGGGGCGCGAAATCGCGCACACGGAGATTGGCCGCGAGATGATGAAGCGTCTGATTGACGATGTCAGCGAGTATGGCACAGTGGAATTTCAACCCCGTCTGGAGGGTCCCTATCTGCTCGCCGTATTCGCCCCCAAGAAAGGGTGATGGCCCGTGCCGGCCCGCCCAACGGGAGGACTTACTTGCCCAAGATTAAAACCCATCGCGGCGCCGCCAAGCGCTTTAAAGTGACCGCCAGCGGGAAGTTCCAACGGCGTCATTCCTTTGCGCGGCACATCCTGACCTCCAAAGCCCGCAAACGCAAGCGCAAGTTGGGCAAGAGCGCCCTGGTCCCGCCAGGCGACGTCGGTCGCCTGCGCATGATGCTGCCGTACGCCTAGCGCGGCGGCCTGATTCCAAGAAGAGAGAACACCGTGCCCAGAGTCAAGCGAGGAACCAAGCGAGTCGCGCGCCGTCGGAAGATCCTGGCGCGCGCGAAAGGATATTTTCTAACCAAAAGCAAGCTGCACCGCTCCGCCAAAGAGTCCGTGGAGCGAGCGCAGAAGTTCAGCTACCGCGACCGGCGCCAGCGCAAGCGCCAATTCCGGCGGCTGTGGATCATTCGCATCGGCGCCGCGGCGCAGCGGCATGACTTGTCCTACAGCCGGTTCATGAATGGCCTGAAAAAAGCGGGGATTGAATTGGACCGCAAGGTGCTGGCGGACATTGCCGTTCAGGATGCTCCCGGCTTTGCCCATCTGGCCGAGCAGGCCAAGAAGGCCCTGGCCGCCTAGGGCGCGCTTTCGGCAATCGTCCTGCGGAGATCCCGAAGATAACGAAGGATCCGCCACACCCATTCCCGTCCAGCCGGCATGTGAATGAGCGTTCCCGACCATCCAATCGCTGACATCCAACAGGCCATTCACCGTTCGTTGGAGCAGCTTGGCGTCCGCGACGCGGCGGGCTTGGCCGCTCTTTTCGACGGCCTGGAAACCGCGCTGCGGGAGGAAATCTCCCGCTTGCAGAGTCCGGCGGCCACGGCGGAGGCGACGGAAGCCTTCCGCGTCCGCTGGCTGGGACGCAAACAGGGAATCCTGCGGGCCGTCGCTGACAATTGGCTCAAACCGGCTCCCAGCGAATTCAAGCGCGAAATCGGGCAGCGGTTGAATGCTCTCAAGGAAAAGGCCGAGCAGACGATCGCGGCCACCGCCACGGCCGGCACCCCTGCTGCCGTTTCCCGCTCGCAGAGCCTCCCCGTTTCCTGCTGGCAGCCGGCCAGCGCCGAGCAGTTGGACATCACCCTGCCCGGCAATCGCCGTCCCATCGGCGCGCGGCATATCCTCCGCCAGGCGATTGACGAGATCACCAGGATTTTCCTTTCTTTGGGCTACTCCGTGGAGGAAGGGCCGGAGATTGAAAGCGTCTATTACAATTTCGAAGCCCTGAACATTCCCGAAGACCACCCCTCGCGCGACGATCAGGACACCTTCTACATCGATCGCCACACGGTGCTGCGGACGCACACTTCGCCGGTGCAGATCCGCGTCATGGAAAAGCGCCAGCCGCCGATCCGCATCATCGTTCCCGGCAAGGTTTTTCGCAATGAGACGCCGGACGCCTCCCATTCCTGGATGTTCCATCAGGTGGAAGGCTTGGCCGTTGACACCAATATCACCTTCGCGGATTTGAAAGGCACCCTGGATCACTTTTTGAAAGCGTTTTTCGGCCCGGCGGTGCGCTCGCGCTTCCGGCCCAGCTTTTTCCCCTTCACCGAACCCAGCGCGGAGGTGGATGTCTCCTGCATGTTTTGCGGCGGGGCGGGCTGCCGCGTGTGCAAAGGAAGCGGCTGGCTGGAACTCGGCGGCTGCGGCATGGTCGACCCGGCGGTGTTTGCCTCGGTGAAGTACGACGCCGCGCATTACAGCGGTTTCGCGTTCGGCTTCGGCGTCGAGCGGCCCGCCATGCTGAAGTACGGCGTCCAGGATATCCAGCAGTTTTTTCAGGGCGATGTCCGGTTCCTGCGCCAGTTCGGCTAGAACCGTGAAGCGGAGCCCTGGTATGTCTCTCCCAAAGCGCCGCGACGGGGAAACTGGTTACAGAGGCCAATGAAAATACTCCTTTCCTGGCTGCGAGAATTCGTTCCGGTCGAGGCAGAGCCGCGCGAACTGGCGAGGGATCTTTCCATGCTGGGGTTCGCCGTCGACGCCGTAACAACGCTGGGGGAGGAAACCGTCTTTGAAATCGATGTCACCACCAACCGCCCGGACGCGCTGAGCCATCTCGGCCTGGCGCGGGA